>JAENXP010000278.1 GCA_016649475.1 Burkholderiales bacterium
CGTCCAGCCGCTCGATGCGCGCCAGATGCGCGTCGACGATCTCCCGGCTCGAGCATTCCCCCTTGCGCAGCAATGCAGCCTGTTCGGCGAGCGTCAAATTGGCGAGGTCCATGATTTTCCTTCGGTGAAAGACTTTATGGCAGAGGCCGATTCTAGCAGCCGTCGAGTCCACCGTATCGACCCAGGGCGAACTTCTGGCATAAGATTCATGCACCAGGGGCGTCATGTGTGCACCCGAGCCGCCGCCGCTACGACAGCCAACGGAGAAGACACCGATGATCAAACGCAAACAGCGCATCGCGATGTGCGACCTCGGCAAGCTGAGCGCCGAGGACGCCGACACCGCGGCCAAGAACCGCGTCGGCGGGCGCGACCTCAACCTGTTTCGCGTGATGATGAATCACCCCAGGCTGACCCGGCGCTGGACGGTGTTTGCCGGCCACGTGCTGCAAAAGCAGACGGTGCCGCCGCGCGAGCGCGAGTTGCTGATCCTGCGCATCGGCTGGCTCAACCAGTCCGAATACGAATGGGCCCAGCACGTGGAGATCGCCAGGCGCAGCGGCGTAAGCGAGGCCGAGATCGAGCGCGTGCGGCAGGGCCCCGGCGCCGCCGACTGGGACGCGCACGACGCTGCGCTGCTGCAGGCGGTCGATGACCTGTTCGAGCGTTCCGTGGTGTCCGACGCGACCTGGGCAGCGCTCGCGTCCGGCTACTCCACCGAGCAGATGATGGACGTGGTGTTCACCGTGGGCCAGTACAACCTCGTCAGTTGGGCGCTCAACAGCTTCGGTGTGCCGCTCGACGACTTTCTGCCCGGCGCCAAGGCAGACAAATGAACTCGGGGTCTGAACTCGGGGTCTGACCCCAAATTGTTGCTCAGGATTTCGCCGCTGCGCCGCCGTCTACCGTGATGTACACGCCGCTGGTGTAGGACGAGCGCGGCGAAGCCGCGAACGCCACGGTCCAGGCGATTTCATCGGCGGTCGCGGGGCGGTCGAAGGCCATCCCTTTGAACAGCTCTTCGTAGCGGTTGGCGTCGCCGAGTTTCGCGGCCGCCATTTGCCGGTACAGCGTCAGCAGCCGGTCGGTCGCCACCGGGCCCGGGCTCACGCCGAGTACGCGGATGCCGTCCGCGGGCGCGACGCCGCCGAGCGTGCGCGTGAACGCCATCAGACCGGCGTTGGCCGTGCTGCCGGCGATGTAGGCGGCGTTGAGCTTTTCGCCCGCGGCGCCGAGCACGTTGACGATCACGCCGCTTTTCTTCGCTTTCATGCGTGCGTACACCGCGCGCGTGAGGTTGACGTAGCCGAATACCTTCAGGTCCCAGGCGCGGCGCCAGGTGTCTTCGTCCACTGTCTGCAAATCGCCGCCGGGAATCGCGCCCGCGTTGTTGACGAGTATGTCCAGATCGCCCGCGGCCGCCGCGAGCTCTTCGGCCACGCCGCGCTGCGACAGATCGGCCGCCTTCCATTGCACCTCGACCCCGGTCTTCGCCTTGATGTCCGCGGCCGCGGCTGCGAGCGATTTCGCGTCGCGCGAGGCGATCATCACCGCGCAGCCTTCCTCCGCCAGCACCTGTGCGCAGGCCCTGCCGATGCCCTTCGAGCCGCCGGTGACCAGCACGCGCTTACCTTTCAGATTCAGATCCATGAAATTCCTTTCGATGAGCGGCGGGCCCGGATGTGCCGCCAGCCGCGGACTTTACCTCAGCCGTGCCCGGCGTGTAACTGCGCGAGCGAATTTTCCCAGGGGTCAGAACCCTGGTTTTCTAGGGGGTCTGACCCCTGTTTTCCTGTTTTCATCCCTTCACGCACACCACCTGTTTCAGGGTGTGCAGCACCTCGACCAGGTCGGACTGGTTGGCCATCACGGTGTCGATGTCCTTGTAGGCGCCGGGGATCTCGTCGACCACGCCCTTGTCCTTGCGGCAGACCACGCCCTCGGTCTGGCGCACGAGGTCGGCCGCGGAAAACTGTTTGTTCGCGGCGGTGCGGCTCATCCTGCGCCCGGCGCCGTGCGCGCAGGAGTCGAAACTCTCCGCGTTCCCCTTGCCGCGCACAATGAAACTCTGCGCTCCCATGCTCCCGGGGATGATGCCCAGGTCGCCCGCGCGCGCGCGGATCGCGCCCTTGCGCGTGAGCCACACGTCCGCGCCGTAGTGACGCTCCTGCGCCACGTAGTTGTGGTGGCAGTTCACCACTTCGCCCGTGACATCGAAGCCCGGCAGGTGGCGCTTCAAGGCCGCGAGCACCAGGTCGACCATCTCGCGCCGGTTCTGCATCGCGTATTCCTGCGCCCAGCCCACCGCCTCCACGTAATCGCCGAAATGTTCGCTGCCCTCCTCGAAATAGGCAAGGTCGCGATCGGGCAGCTGGATCATCGAGCGTTCCATGTCGTGCCGTGCGAGCCCGATGAAATAGGTTGCGAGCGCGTTGCCGATGCCGCGGCTGCCCGAGTGCAGCATCACCCACACGCGGTTCGACTCGTCCAGGCACACCTCGATGAAATGGTTGCCCCCGCCCAGCGTCCCCATCTGGTTGACCCACTTCGAGTGCCTGCCGACCGACTTCAGCAGTTGCGGGTGCTTGTACGTCATCGCTTCGAGCCGCCGCGCGAAGGGCCGCGCCGCGTCGGTGAGCGCGCGGCTGTCGCCGTGCTGCTCGCGCCCGACCGGCACGTCGCGGCTGATCTGATCGAATATCTTCTTCAGCGCGCGTTCGTCGAGCTGGTTGCCGCTGAGTGAGAGCCGGCAGGCGACCATGCCGCAGCCGATGTCCACGCCAACCGCGGCCGGGATGATGGCCTCGCGCGTGGCGATCACCGAGCCGATGGTGGCGCCTATGCCCAGGTGCACGTCGGGCATCGCGGCCACGTGATGGTGGATGATAGGCAGGCTGGCGATGTTCTCCAGTTGGCGCCTGCAGTTCGCGTCGGCGTCGTCGGTCCAGATCTTGACCGGGACGCGCTGCGTGGTGAGTTCTTCCCTGATCGGCATTGCCGGTCCCAATTGGGTTTCGCATTCGTGCAAGGAAACCGGCGTCGGGCCCGGTTTCCCGCAGAGCGATACAGACCCGACATGATAGAACGTCTCCTCTCCCCGCGTCGCGGGAACGAGGCTGGAAGCGCGGCCCGATCGCCGGCAACACCCTGTTACATCACCGTTACACGTTTTCGGGATCTCTCGGGCGGGCGGGTGCCTATACTGTCCATCAAGGAGACAGCAACCATGAAAATTCTCAAAGTGACGCTTCTGGTGTCGATGTTTGCGGTATTGGGCGGATGCATGGTGGTACCGGTCAACCCCGGTCCGCCCGGATATTACGCGCCGGCCTACGTCGGACCATCCATCGGCATCGGCATCGGGATCTACGGCGGAGGCGGCCACGGTGGCCGTCACGGCGGCGGCTACGGCCGTGGCTATGGACACCGTTAAAGCGGCAGCGATATCGGTAGTCAAGGGCGGGAAAACAGGTCAAACTGAGGCAGAAGCAAACCGCACGTCAACTGGAGGCTCAGATGGGTCACGCACAGATGTTGAAAAAACGGCGGGCGAAACAAAGAACCAGAAAGGTACTCGCGGGCATAGCCAAGCGGGAGAAAAAAGCGGGCAACGCGGCCGGCGCCAAAACCGAGCAGAAGGCGGGCGCCTAGCCTACTTGAGCCGCGCCGGAGTTCCAGAAGGGCAGGCGGGCGCGATCAGCGCTACGCAGTTGCGCGGGAGTTCGGGGGAAACGATGGTCGACATGTGCTGTCATCCCGAAGCCGTCCCCAAGGGGACCCGGATTGACCGCTTTTGACCTACCCATTCTGAAACAAGTTTCAAGGCGACCCATGGCAAGCTACGACCCCGTCGATCTGGCCCACAAGCAGGTGCTCGACAGCATGCTGCTCAAACTCTCCGGCGTCGAAGCCGGAGAAATGACCGGCCTGCTCGCCTACTTCGTCGGCAAGAAAATGTTCGCCTGCATCTGCAACGGCGGCGTGGGGGTGAGGCTCGCGGCGGCGCACGCCGCCAACCTGCAGTTTTCGATGAGCAGCGTCGTTCCGTTCACGCCCAAGGGCAGGCCGAGCAACCGCGAATGGATACAGATCAACCACGAAAACTCCGCCGACTACGAAAAGGACCTGGAAATTTTCGAGGCCTCGATCGCCTTCGTCAGGGCGTCCAAAGGCTAGGCACATCGCGCCAGGCGGACGACCTTGCGCCACCACCACAACGTCTATGTGGTCGAACTGTCGAAGGACGTCCTCGACGAACCGAAGTTCAGGAAGTGCAACCCGGCCTATGTGCCTGGCAAGCCCTGCGTCTACGTGGGCATGACCGGCCTGGAGCCCGACGAGCGCTTCGACAAGCACAAGGCGGGGATCAAATCCAACCGGTACGTGCGGCTCTACGGGCTGCGGTTGCTGCCGGCGTTGTACGCGATCTACAACCCCATGCCCTACGAGGCCGCGAAGGAAATGGAAGTGGAGCTCGCGATCGGACTGCAGGAAGAGGGTTACGGCGTGTGGCAGGGCTGATGTCACAGGAATTGCACCGGTGGGGTCTCGCCCACTCGCAGGTTCAGTACTTGATTGCGCAGCAGCCCGCGCCGCACCCGCAAAATGGATTCAGCCTAGAA
>JAENXP010000455.1 GCA_016649475.1 Burkholderiales bacterium
CGTCAGAATGTGTATAAGAGACAGGGCCATGTCCGCCGCGTCCGCGCGCTGACACTTTAGGGTACACCGTAAATTGAATCCGCGGCCGGAAGGAAAACCGCCTGAGCTCGTATTACCGGCCGATAGCGCAGATCAACAAAGGCTGTGTACCGGTGCAAAAGACATGGCTGGTCGGGGCGCTATGGCGGGTGGCGATGGCCGACGGAAGGATCGGCATGTACGAAGTACGGCTGCTGCGCAGGCTAGCCGACCTGCTTTACGCCTCGCACGCGGACTTCATCCTGGCCAGGCACGCCAGGGCTAAAGATCGACCAGCTTCAGCTCTTTGCCGTTGTACGCGAGCCGCTTGCCCTGAGGCACTTTCAAATAGGGCTCGACTTCGTCCGCGCCCAGACCGTAGGCAAAACTCATCTCGCCGCGACTGAACTTGCCGCTGCCGAAGCCGCGCAACACGCTCAGACGCTGAAAATGGAATGTCGCGCGAGCTCCGTCGCTGCAAACCAGTTCTCCCAGGCCACCCCGCTCTGCGCCGGAAGTAAACTGCCCATGGCAGGTGAGATTGCTGTCTTTTTGCGAATAAATGGCGAGGGTCCCTGCACCGCTGAGATGGCCTTCGGCCTCACCCAGGAACAGTTCACCGGCCAGGATCGCGATGATCTCGCCTTTGGCTGAAAGCAGCCCTGCATTGACCTGCGTTGCCGAACCGGCCAAGCCGATGCACGCGGTAATCACCCCGATAAATATGTTGCGTAACGAAGCCGACCTCAATTGAATTTCTCCAGACAACGCAGAGTCGCAGGCGCAGAAAGCCAGGGACCGATGGCTCGATTATAACCCTGACTGCGAAATTTGCACTGCGTTGACGCAGGCAAGCGGGACAAATTGCACGGTCTGCGCATTGCCTGGGTGAGCCTGCAGCCGCGAGCGCCTCGCCGAGAATTCCCGCTTATGTTGACTAGCGCACATATGCGGGTACGACTACGTGCTAGTCTCAACAGTATGGGAGAGCACGCTCGCCGTTCACGCCTTCCGGGCGGATCGCCGTTTGGCTCCGGGAATTGATGCGCCTACCCGCCTATGCCCAGCAGGCGCGACTTGATTCATTGACTCTTGTTTTATAAGGTATCAGTTCATGCATTCCCAACCTGGAGACCCAACATGAAACCCCTTACCCCGAAAATGAAATGCGCATTGGCGCTTTTGATCGGAGGGATCCTTGCGGCCGGTCCGGCGATGGCCGAGAAGCCCTCCTGGGCCGGCGGCAAGAACGAAAAGAACGAGCACAAGGAACGGCAGGAAAAGCAAAAAGGCGAGCGGCATGACGGCGGCGGGAAATCGCGAAACGGCGGCCACGATACGAAATCGCGGGGCGACGGCCATTCGAGCGCGAAAGGCGGCCACTTCGAAGAGCGGCACCGCGAGGTCGTGCGCGGGTATTACACCGAGGAATTCAGCCACGGGCGCTGTCCACCCGGACTGGCGAAGAAGCACAACGGTTGCATGCCTCCGGGACAGGCGAAGAAATGGCAGCGCGGGAAGCCGCTGCCACGCGAGGTGATCTTCTACGATCTACCGCCACAGGTAGTGGTGCAGATCGGCGTGCCGCCGCAGGGCTACCGCTACGTGCGCGTGGCGACCGATATCCTGCTGATTGCAATCGGCACCGGAATGGTCATCGACGCCATCGACGATCTGGGCCGCTAGCGAAATCTGCTCAGGGGCAGGTGATTGCGCCCGGCATGAAATGGCTCAAGCGCGCACTGGCCGCGCTCGCGGCGCTGCTCGCGATCGCGGCCGTATTGCCGTTTTTCATCTCGCTCGACGATTACATTCCGCGGATCGAAAAGGAAGCGTCGGCCAGGCTCGGTGAGCCGGTGTCGATAAAGCGCATCAGGTTCAGCGCCCTGCCATTGCCGCATGTCACCGTCGACGGCATCACCGTCGGCACGACCGGCGACTTCGGCATCGGCAAGGTAGTGGTGGTTCCCGATCTTTTCTCCCTGCTGCAATCGACCAAAGTCATCAGGCGCATCGAAATCGATGCGCTTGCCTTGACGCGCAAGGCGATCCAAAAAATTCCGCCGTGGACCGGGCCGGACGCCGCCAATTCGCCGCAAACCGCCGCGCAAGTACGCGTCGAGAGCATCCGCTTGAAAAATGCGCTGGTCAATTTCGGCAAGGCAGGCTTCGGTCCGTTCGATGCGCGCATCAGCCTGGGCAGCGACGGCGCAGCGCAGGAAGCGTCGATTACCACGGCGGACGGCAACTTCAAGGCGCTGATCAAGCCGGACCTTTCGAACCATTCAAAATATCTGCTAGACGTCAGCGCAAAATCCTGGACGCTGCCGGCAGGGCCGGCGCTGGTGTTCGACGAGTTGACCATCAAGGGGGTGGCGACGCAGGCCGACATCAAACTGGGCGGGATCAGCGCCAAACTCTATGGCGGCACGGCCAGCGGCAATGCCACCCTCAACTGGCGCAAAGGGCTGCAACTGGCCGGCAAGCTCGATATCCGCCACATGGAAATGAAGCGCGTCGCCACGCTTCTGTCGCCAGACACCCACGTCAGCGGCAAGCTCGACGCCCAACCGGCTTTCTCCGCCTCGGCAAAATCCGCAGCTCAGCTGATGCATGCACTGCGGCTGACAACGCGTTTCGAGGTCAAGAACGGCACGCTCCACGGCGTGGACATCGAGAAAGCCGCCACCCATCTGTTCAAGCAGAAAACAAGCGGCGGCGAAACGCGTTTCGAGGAGTTGTCCGGGCATCTCCTCCTGGAACGGGGCGATTACCGCTTCACCCAACTCAAGATCGCCTCGGGCGCCCTGGCCGCCGACGGCCACGTAGACATTTCTGCCAAAAAGGAACTGTCGGGCCGCATCAATGCCGAGGTCAAGGCCGTGGGCACCAGCACCGGCGTGCCGCTCAACGTCGCGGGAACACTGGATGCACCGCTGCTCTACCCCACCGGCGGGACCATGGCGGGCGCGGCAGCAGGCACCGCCATCATGGGACCGGGGATAGGCACTACCGTGGGCGCGAAAGTCGGCGGTTGGGTCGAAGGCCTGTTCGACAAGAAGGACCCTGCGAAACCCGCAAAATAGACCGGATGCGCCGGCGAAATCTTAGTCGGTCGCCGAATTCGGCGTAATATTGGTCATCATGGCTGAACCCTTAAGACTCCCCGAAGGCAAGGAACCGGTGCTGCGGGTACTGCCCATGCCCGCCGACGCCAACCACCACGGCGATATTTTCGGCGGCTGGATCATGGCGC
>JAENXP010000746.1 GCA_016649475.1 Burkholderiales bacterium
CCTCAGGAAGTGGCCGACGCTGGTGAAGCCGGTCTACAAGTCGAAGAAGAAATACGCCAAACTGTTGCAGGGGCAGGTGGAGGAACTCAGCTCGCTGCAGCGCCTGCACTACGCCTCCAACCGCTACGCGGTACTGCTGATCTTTCAGGCCATGGACGCCGCCGGCAAGGACGGCGCCATCCGCCACGTGATGTCCGGCGTCAATCCGCAGGGTTGCCAGGTGTTCAGCTTCAAGCACCCGAGCGCCACCGAGCTGGACCACGATTTTCTGTGGCGCACCACGCAGGCGCTGCCCGAGCGCGGCCGCATCGGCATTTTCAACCGTTCCTATTACGAGGAGGTGCTGATCGTCCGGGTGCATCCGGAGATTCTGCGCGAACAGCGGCTGCCGGACGGACTGCTCGATCAGAAGACGGTGTGGCAGGAGCGCTATCGCTCCATCGTCGATCTGGAGAACCATCTGTATCGAAACGGCACGCGCATCATCAAGTTTTTTCTGCACCTTTCGGAGGAAGAGCAGCGCAAGCGATTTCTGGACCGCATCGACGAGCCGGAAAAGAACTGGAAATTCAGCCTGGCCGACATTGAAGAACGAAAATACTGGAAGCAGTACATGCGGGCCTACGAGGACTGCCTGGGCGCAACCAGCACCAAGACGGCGCCCTGGTATGTGGTGCCTGCCGACGACAAGGAGAACGCCCGGCTGATCATCGCACAGGTCATTGTCGATACTCTCAAAGCGCTCAAAATGAGTTACCCCGCAACCGACGCGAAGCGGCGCAAGGAATTGCTGGCGATCCGCCACGAGTTGGTAGAGGAAGGCCCGGACAGCGACTGAACGCGGTATCTGCGGGCGCGATCGAGCCGCGCTTATCCGATTCAGGCGGGCACGGCCTGGAGGGAGAGCTTATATGCGAACAGGGGTTCGATCTCGGTTTTCACTACGCCGTAGCATTCGCATACCCGGTGTTCCAGTTTCGGGCGATCGAGCACGGTGACGCGGCCTCTGGCGTAACTGATCAGGCCGTCCTGCTGCAGCTTGGACGTCGCCTCCATCACACCCGCGCGATGCACGCCCAGCATGTTGGAGATCAGCTTCTGCGTCATGACCAACTCGTTCCCGCGCATGCGGTCCAGGCTCAGCAGCAGCCAGCGGCATAGCTGCTGTTCCAGCGTATGGTGCCGGTTGCATGCTCCGTCTGCACCATTTGCGCGATCAGCGTCTGCGTGAAACGCAGCGCCAGGTGTTGCAGGCTGCCCGAACCCGGTTCGCCCAACAGCCGCGTGGTGCGGCCGCGCGGCAAGCCACCGCCGGTGATTTCGTCGAAACCTGCGACGCCGGTCGGCGCTTTGGACGGTGTTTTCACAAGTGGAAATCGGACGGATTTCATCTTGCCTCCCGGCGAAACATGGAAGGGTCCCAAAGGTGGCTCACGCGGCATGATTCGCGGGAGGAGCGAGAAAGACCGGCGGTGAGACAGATGAACCGGCCCCTCTTTTTTGGCAGTGTCCACCTGTTTGCCGTGGCGGTATGTGCGCCAGCTCACATAAGACGCCGCCGCGCTCCGCTACCCTAGGCACAGGCCTGGAACCGGAAGCTGGTCGTCGTTGAGGCAGGCGCCGGTTTGCCCGGTACATAAGCGGATATTTTACTGACTCGAAGCAAAGCCGCGACGGGCTAAGTGCGGCAGCCGAGCGGTACAGGCGCACTCCCGATCAGGCAATTGCGAATTTGGTCACAAAGCATGAAGAATATGCTCTATACCATTGCCGTTATTGTGATTATCTTGTGACTCGTGGGGCGGGCGCAGCCGCCGTGGGTCGGCGCTAGCGAGAACTAACCCCAGATCAATTGCATGCCGGGCGCA
>JAENXP010000016.1 GCA_016649475.1 Burkholderiales bacterium
GATCTGGGCGTAAAACTGGTCACCGTGTTCCCGCGCAACCGCGAGCGCGGCCTCGCCACGGTATCGGCGCTGTACGTATTGCTCGACGCCGCCACCGGGCACCCGCGTGCGCTCATCGACGGAGAAGCGCTGACGCTGCGGCGCACCGCGGCCGCATCGGCTCTCGCATCGACTTTTCTTGCACGCAAGGACAGCGCCACGCTGCTGGTCGTGGGAACCGGCGCGCTCGCGCCGCATATGGCGCGAGCGCACTGCGCGCTACGGCCGATCGCGGGGCTGATGCTCTGGGGCCGCAGTTCTGAGCGCGCGCAGGCGCTGGCGGCGCAATTGCGCGCCGAAGGCTTGCCGGCGCAGGCGCTCGCTGATCTGAGTTCCGGGCTGGCGCAGGCCGATATCGTCAGCTGTGCCACCACCGCTACCGAACCCGTGCTTCGCGGCAACCTGCTGCGACCTGGCACGCACGTGGATCTGGTCGGCGGTTTCACGCCACAGATGCGTGAAGCCGACGACGAGCTGATTGCGCGCGCCGAGATTTTCGTCGACACCTATGCCGGCGCGTTGAAAGAGGCGGGCGATCTGGTGCAGCCGCTGGCGAGCGGCGTGCTCACGCGCGAGGATGTGCGCGCTGAATTGGCGCAACTGATTGCCGGCGCGCATCCGGGACGGCGCAGCGCGGACGAAATTACCCTGTTCAAATCGGTAGGCACCGCGCTGGAGGATCTGTGCGCAGCGCGGCTGGTGCTGGAGCGTTCCCCGGCTCAGCTATAGCGGGCGAGCAGAAACATGATCGCGAGGACGGCGATCACCCACCATAGTGGCGATCCCGCGGAAGCCGTCCCGGCCGACGGTTGTGCGGCAGCCGGGGCCGCCGCGCCGATTTTATGCTTGAAGGCGGCGAAGAAGTCGTCCGCCATTTTTTTCGCCACACCGTCGATCAGGCGCGAGCCGATCTGCGCCAGCTTGCCCCCCACCTGGGCCTTCACCGCATAGCTCAAGCGGGTGCCCGCAGTGTCGGCCGCGAGCGACACCCTGGCCGTACCTTTGCCGAATCCGGCCGCGCCGCCCTGGCCGTCGAAGGAAAGCGAGTACGAGTTCGGCGGGTCGAGGTCGGCAAGCAACAGCTTGCCGCGAAACCTGGCCTTGACCGGGCCGATCGCGGCAAGTGTCACCACGGTGTACTCGGTGTCGCTCAGCCGTTCAATCGACTCGCAGCCCGTAATGCAGGACTTCAGCACCTCCGGATCGTTCAAGGCGCGCCAGACTTCGGCTTGCGCCGCAGGGATGACTTGTTCGCCGGTCATTTCCATTGTTATCCAATTCCCTCTGAATCAGGCTGCGACTTTGCCGGGATGGCGCTGCCACTTGCCGTGTTCCAGTTCGCGCGCCAGGTCGACCAGGCTCTCGATGTTGTGCACCGGCATGAAAGCATCCACGTGCGGCAGCATCGCACGCACCCCGGAGGGCCGCGGCTGGAAACCCTCGTAGCGCAACAGCGGGTTGAGCCAGACCAGCTTGCGGCAGGACTTGTGCAGGCGCTCCATCTCTGCGCCCAGTCCGGCGCCGATGTCGCGGTCCAGGCCGTCCGATATCAACAGCACCACCGCGTTCTGGCCGAGCAGGCGGCGCGACCATTTGCGGTTGAATTCCTCCAGGCATACGCCGATGCGCGTGCCTCCGGCCCAGTCCTGGATCGCCGCAGCCACGCGGTTCATCGCGATATCCACGTCGCGGTTCCGGAGGTGGCGGGTGATATTGGTGAGCCTGGTGCCGAACACGAGCGCGTGCACGCGGTCGCGGTCGTTGGTGATGGCGTGCAGGAAATGCAGGAACATGCGCGAATAGCGGCTCATCGAGCCCGAGATGTCGCACAGCACCACCAGCGGCGGGTGCCGTGTAATGCGCGAGCGGCGTCTGAGCGCGATGATTTGCGCCCCGCCCCTGAGGCTGGCGCGCAGCGTCGCCCGCAGGTCGATGCCGGTGCCGCGGGCGTCCGGGCGAAAGCGGCGGGTTTGTGCTTCGGGAATGGGCAGGCGCAGGCGCGCAATCAGTTTTTTCGCCTGCGCCAGCTCCGCACCGCTCATGCTTTCGAAGTCGGCGTGTTGCAGCAGTTCGTTCTGCGTGGACGAAAGGCCGGCGTCGATGCCTATGGGCTGCTCATTGCCCTGCGACTCTCCGCGTTTCGGGCGCAGCGCGTCCGCCAGGCGCTGGCTGGTCTCGGTCTGTCCGGCCAGGCCGGAGGGACCGGGGGACTGCGGCAGCTGCAGGCCCAGCGCGCGCTCGAGCATCTGCGGGTCGCGCCAGAAAATGTGGAAAGCCTGATCGAACAAATCCTGTTGCTCGCGCTTGGACAGGAACACGGCGGACAGCGTCCAGTAGAAATCCTCGCGCCGCTCGATGCCCGCGGTCTCCAGCGCCTGCAGCGCATCGATGACCCGGTCGGGGCCGATGGGCAAACCTGCCCCGCGCAGCACACGCGCGAAGTGCATGATGTTTTCCGCCAGTTTGCCCGCAGCCATATGAAAATTTACGGCGGCGGGGCCGTGCCTGTGCTCATTCCCCGCGCCCGGCGTTCTGGCGCGCAAGCAGGCTCCCGCGCGCGAGCAGCGACAGTCCCGGCGAGGCCACGACCAGGTGTTCTTTCGCATAGGCCTCGTGATTGTGCTCGACATCCTTCAGGCGGTAGACGTAATTGACCATCATGCCGCCCGAGCGCGCCATGCCGGTCCTGGAAGTGTCGGCGAGCCAGTTGAGGCGTTCCATGCGTGCGCCGTTGCCCAGATGAAAACGCGCTACCGCATCCACCGGTTCCCCGCCGTATTTGACCTGCTGCAGGTAGTAGGCGCAAAGCCGCATCAATTCGGTGCGAACACGCACGCTCGGCGCGGCAGTCTCGTACCAGTCTTCGGCGGCTAGTACGTCGACCAGTTCGGCCAGCTTGGCGTGCGTGGCGGCGGTGTCGGCGAGCCACCTGCGGAATCCCGGTATTGGCGAGAGCGTGGCGAAAGTCTTGAGGCGCGGGAATTCGCGACCGAGATCCTCCGCCACCTGCTTGATCAGAAAATTGCCGAAGGAGATGCCGCGCAGTCCCTCCTGGCAGTTGGTGATGGAATAGAAAATGGCCGTGTCCGCGCTGCCGGCATCGACTACCGGCGAGCCCGGGTCGAGCAGGGGTTGCACCTGGCCGCTCACGCCTTTGGTCAGCGCGACCTCTATGAAAATGATGGGTTCGTCGGGCAGGGCGGGGTGGAAAAAAGCGAAGCAGCGGCGGTCGGACTCGAGCCGGCGGCGCAGGTCCTCCCAACCCTGAATCTCGTGCACCGCTTCGTATTGCATGAGCTTTTCCAGCACCAGCGCCGGCGTGCGCCAGTCGATGCGCTGCAGCGACAGGAAACCGCGGTTGAACCAGGAGCCGAGCAGGTGGGCCAGATCGGCGTCGATGCCCGCCCAATGCGGCTGCTCGCGCAGTTCGCGCAACAGGCGCCGGCGCATTTCGACCAGCGCGGTCGTTCCGCCCGTGGCCTGGTTGAATCGGCGGAACAATTCCTGGCGCGGTGCTTCGACCACGTGCTGCAGGCGGATCAGATTGGCCTGCGAGGGGTCCTGCCGGTAGGCGCCGGCCGCATCCTCGACCGCGTCCGGGTCGGGCGAAAATTCCTGCGCCAGGACATCGAAAAATGCCCTCAGCGCCGGTCCCGAGAGCAGGCTGTAGGCTAGCAGTGCCTCGCGCGCGAGCGCGGCGCCGGAGGCCTCGCCGCGCTCCGACAGCAGGGCATGGCACAGGGCCACGGTCTTGCGCGTGTGCCGGTCCGCCTTGCTGTCCGTAGCCGCGGCGGTGCCGAACAATCGCTTGATGAACGCCGGAGATTCCATGACTTGGTGCGTGGCTCCGGCTCAGGCGGTCGCCATCTCTGCTTTGACTTCGGACAACAGGCGTTCGGCTTCGCTCCCGCGCACACGGCCGATATCGTCCTGGTACTTGAGCAGGGCGCCGAGCGTGTCGTTGACCGTGTCCGCATCGAGAGCCAGTTTGTCCAGCGCCATCAGTGCATTGGTCCAGTCTATGGTTTCGGCGACGCCGGGCAGCTTGAACAAATCCTTCTTGCGCAGCCGCTGCACGAAGGCGACGATCTCCCGCGACAGGCGTTCCGAAGCGCCGGGCGCCTTGCGCCGCAGGATGTCCAGCTCGCGTGCCGCGTCCGGATAATCCACCCAGTGATACAGGCAGCGGCGCTTGACCGCGTCGTGGATTTCGCGCGTGCGGTTGGAGGTGATGATCACGATGGGCGGCTTGTCCGCCTTGATCGTGCCCAGTTCCGGAATGCTCACCTGGTAATCTGACAGCACTTCCAGCAGATAGGCCTCGAACGGCTCGTCGGTACGGTCGAGCTCGTCGATCAGCAGCACCGGGGCCGCGCCGTCGCTCGCTTCGAGTGCCTGCAGCAACGGCCGCTTGATCAGGAATTGCTCGGAAAAGATATCCTGGCTGAGTTTCCTGCGCTCGGCCTGGCTGGAGGCCTGGTGCACTTTTCCGCTGGCCTCGGCGAGGCGGATTTCTATCATCTGCCGCGGGTAGTTCCACTCATACACGGCAGAGGAAATGTCCAGTCCTTCGTAGCATTGCAACCGCACCAATCGGCGCTCGAGGGTGCTGGCGAGCACCTTGGCGATTTCGGTCTTGCCTACGCCCGCTTCGCCTTCCAGAAACAGCGGACGTTCCATTTTCAAGGCAAGGAACAGGGCGGTGGCGAGGCTGCGCTCGGCCACGTAGTCGGCGCGTGCCAGCAGCGCGGCGGTATCGTCGATCGACTTCGGCAGTTTGACCATGTCTCTCTATGCGCAGGAGGATTCGGATCGGAACGGCAAGATTTTATACCATTGGGCATCCCGCGTTCACCGCCATTTTGGCGCGCCTATGCCATTGCTGCGCGGCGAATTCCGCGGTTTGTGTAGCACACGGCGCATTGAACTCTCGTCCCAAGCGGCGTAATCTGGCAAAACAGCGCGAGCAGCGCCGGCGCCGAAAGCGATGCGGGCGCAGCGCCCGATTCACGCAGCATATATCCACGCGGAGAAGCTCAGATGGACAAGGACATCCCCGGCTACGAAACTCCAGGTTGCGCCTATTGCCCGAGCACGGTGCGCGCTTGCCGTCAGGGGGAGGGCGACGAACGCGGTCCGGCGTTCTGCCCGTCGAAGGTGGATCCGGAGGGCGTCGCTGCCGCGTGGGAGCCGTATCTGGATCCGTTCACCCAGCGTATCGCGCATACCGCGGCGGTGGTCGAAAGCGAAGGCTACTGCAAGTGGACGCGGGTGGAGGAAATCTGCCAGTTTGCGAAGAAAATGGGATTTACCAAGGTGGGCATCGCCATGTGCATCAGCTTTGTCGATCTCGCCCGCGTGTTCAGCGCCGTACTCGAGAGCCACGGCCTGGAGGTGACCTCGGTGGCCTGCAAAAACGGCGGCGTGCCGAAAGAGGACATAGGCGTCGCGGACGCGGAGAAAATCCGCCCGGGAAATTTCGAGCCCATGTGCAACCCGGTGTCGCAGGCGGAACTGCTCAACCGCGCGGGCTGCGAGCTGAATGTGATCATGGGCCTGTGCGTGGGGCATGACAGCCTGTTCATCCGCCAGTCCCAGGGGCTGGTCACCACCCTGGTGACCAAGGACCGGGTGCTCGCGCACAATCCGGTAGGCGCATTGCAGCTGGCCGATACCTACTACAGCCGCGTCTGGGGTCCGCACAAGCCGGCCAGGCTGCCGAGCAAGCCGGCGCGAAGCAAGAGCAAGGTTTAATTCCGAAATTCCCCTGTCATACTTGAGGCGGGAGGTCGAAGAATCCGCGTCCATTTACGGTGTCGTGGGAAACATAGAGCGGATTTGCGCGCTGCGCGCGCCAACCGTGTTCTCTAAACGGATGAAAAGCGCATCCGTTTGGAGAACACGGTTCCGGTTAACACCAAACCGGGATTGGGGTTTCATACAATTGTGCGCAACTTCTCGCCCGCGCAACATCGTGACTCTGCAATAAGGCGAGGCGCGATTTGAGTCGTCACATATTGCTACGGCTTTTTTCCCGCACCGAACCAGCGTCCGCGCAGCTGCGCGAGGCTGGCGAGTATCGTCTTGCCGACCGAGGAGTCGCTCACCTCGGCCGACTCCTGTACCCGATGCTGCTGCAGCAGCTGCGGCGTTTGCCGGAACTCGAGATAGCGCAACAGCGCCGACTCGACGTGCTGCTTGAGCTGTTTTACGTTTACCGGCTTGTTGAGGAAGCGGAAGATCTGCGCCTCGTTGATGAGGCGGATCACCAGATTGGCGTCGGAAGCGTCGGTAAGTACGATGCTCAGGATCTGCGGATTCACCTGCTTCATCAGCTTCAACATCCCGGTTAGGTCCTCGCGGCTGGCCTCGACCTCGGCGACCACCAGCGCGATTTCCTGCGCCTGCATCGCACTGAGCGCGGACTCGACTCCGTTCGCGTAGAGAACCGGGCAGCGGCCTCCGACCAGTTCCTTGGTGAAGCGGAAGATTTCCTGGTCATTGTCGATCACCAATACGCCCGCATCCATTTTCTGCGGCAGATCCACCGGCGCGGATTTGGCGTCGGCAAGCTCGAGCGCGATCGTCACCGCTTCCGCCACGGTTTGCTGCAGTTCCTCGTTGTTCCACGGTTTGCTGATGAAGCGGTAGACCTGGCCGTCGTTGACCGAACCGACGATGGACGCAAGATCGGAGTAGCCGGTGAGCAGGATGCGCACGCTGGCGGGCGAAATCTCGCGCGCCCGGCGCAGCAGTTCGGCGCCGGGCATGATCGGCATGCGCTGGTCGCTGACGACCACGTGCATGTGGTATTTCTTCATGAACTCCAGCGCCTTGTTGCCGTCCGTGGTGGCGAACACGTGGTAGCGCGCGCGGAACATCGACTTCAGCGCCGACAAGATCCGCTCTTCGTCGTCCACCACCAGCATGCGCGCTTTTCTCACGCTGCTGTCGAGGCTGATCGCGCCGGCGGCGGCCTCCGCGGTCGCATTCGCGTCCCGGGATGCCGCCAGCGTCTCGGTGTTGCTCCTGATCAGCTGCGCGGCATTGAGCAGTCCCGCGGCCAGTGGCGCGATGGCAGGCGCCGGAGCCGCCTGCGCGATGCTGGACTCTATCGCCAGCTGGAACGCCACGGCGAATTCGCGCGCGCTCTGGTATCGGTCTTCGGGTTTTTTCGACAGCGCCCGCTGCAATACCTGGTCTATCAGAGGTGACAGCGCGGGATTGAGTGTAGATGGGTCCGTGGCGCGCTGGTTGAGCGCCTGCTGCATGACGAGCGCGGGGGTACCGACAAACGGTTTGGCGCCCGTCAGCAGGTTATAGGCGATCACGCCGACCGCGTACAGGTCGGCGGGTATGCCGATGGGCAGACCGAGGAATTGCTCCGGCGCCATGTAGTGCGGCGTGCCCAGCACATCGCCATGCTGGGTCAATTCAGAGGCTTCGGTATGCGCGATGCCGAAGTCGCTGATCTTGATCTGGCCGTCGCTGTTCAGCATGATGTTTGCCGGCTTCACGTCCCGGTGCACCACCCCCGCCGCGTGCGCGTGTCCCAGTCCGTCGAGCAGCTGGCGGATGATTTCGCCGACTTCGCGCAGGTCGTAATTCGCGTGCTGCTGCAGGTGCTGGTGCAAGGTCTTGCCGTGTACCAGCTCCATCACGATATAGGCGTGCTGGTCATCCTCGCCGTAATCGTAGATCTGCACGATGCGCGGATGGGCAAGCCGGCCCACCGCTTGCGCTTCATGGCGGAAGCGCGCAAGCAGATGCTGCAGTTCGTCGTCGTGCAGCGAGGATTTGGCGATCGTCTTGACCGCGACCGCGCGCGAGATCGCCGTGTCGAAACCCTTGTAGACCGCGCCCATGGCGCCGCGCCCGAGCACGCCCTGAATCTCGTATTTGCCGATTTTGTGCGGATGCGTCACGATGTATCAGACCAGTGGTTCGGTTTCCGCGGGCGGCTTGAGCGGCAGCCACACGGTGAACCTGGTGCCTTTGCCGAGCTCGGAGGCGACATCGATGCGGCCGCCGTGCTGCGTCACGATCTTATAGGAAATCGACAGTCCGAGACCGGTGCCTTTGCCGGCTTCCTTGGTGGTAAAAAAAGGATCGAAGATCTTCGGCAGTACATCGGGCTCTATTCCTTTGCCGTTGTCCGCGACTTCGACTGCGACGCCCTCGCCGTCGGCGCGGCTGGTGAGCGTGATTTCACCGTTGGTCGGCTCCAGCACCTGCGCCGCGTTGGTGATCAGGTTCAGAAATACCTGGTTGATCTGCGACGGTGCGCAGACTATCGTCGGTATTTCGCCGAAGTGCCTGTTCACATTGATCGACTTGAGCATGTGTCGCGCCAGTCCGAGCGAGCTCGTGAGGCCGTCGTTCAGGTTGAAGCTGGTCACCTTGCTGCGATCGAGACGGCTGAAATCCTTGAGATTGCCGACGATCTCCGCCATCTCGCCGGTGCCGAAGAGCCCGTCCTTGACCAGTCCGGTGAGTTCGGTCAACACGCGCCGCTGTTTGAGCCTGCCGAGCAGCGCAGTGGTGCGCGAAAACTGCCGGTTCAGCGCATCAGGGTCGACCTGGCCTGCGCCGAGCAGCGCCAGCAGCCTCTCGCAATCCATGATCGTGGCATTGATCTGCGGCAGGCGGTCGTCGACTATGCTCAAGCTGTTCTTCACGTAGGCGAGCGGCGTATTGATCTCGTGAGCGACGCCGGCGACCATCTGACCGAGCGAGGACATTTTCTCCGACTGGATCAGCTGGGCCTCGGATTCCTTCAGATGGCGCAGCGCTTCCGACAGCTCGTGCGTGCGTTCGATCACGCGCCGCTCCAGGCTCTCGTTCGCCGCTTTGAGCCGTACGCCCAGATAGCCGACGCCGATCGGGAGCGCCGCGGCGTACGCCAGCAGGTATACGCGAAACAGTTCCTTTTCCTGCATCGTCGCCTCCAGTTCGCGGTTGAACGAGAAGGTCATTTTGTCCAGACGCGGGCCGGACGAGAGCGCCGCGACCTTGGCGTACAGTTCCTGCTCCACCGGTTTGTGCTTGAGCAGCTCCTGCACCGCGCCCTCGATTGCGTTCGCCTGTTCGCGCTCGGCGCCAGCGGCTGCCAGTTCACGCACTGCGCCCGCGGCCTTTGCCAGGTTCACGGGTGCGGCCGTCCTGCCCAACCAGTAATACTGCAGCGCCGCCGCCTCCAGCTGGCGCGCCGCCTGCTCGAGCTCCCTTTGCCGCGGATCGCGGCCAGGCGGCGCGCCCGCCTGGCCGCCGAGCGCGGCAGCACCCGAGAGCGCTGCGTGCAGCGCGATCTTGGTGCTCGCGCTCTCGGTCTGGTGCTTTTCGACGAGGGCGGCTTTCTCCAGGACGGCCTTGCTCAGCTCGGCCAGACCCTCGCTCAAGGCGGCACTTTCGGCATGCGGTGCGACGGCTCTGAGGCTGGCCAGTGCCTTCCTCGCCGTGGCCGTGCGGTTGGGCGCCGCCAGCAGGGTCGGGTCCAGTTCGCCGCGCTCGCGCAGAACGTCGATATCCCAGCGGGCGTCGATGTCACGCAAGGTGTCGAGCAGTGCCGCTATGTCGTTGCGTACGCGCAGGTCGACCGCCTGCGTCTTGTCGTAAAGAAAGGCAAGCGTGGCGATCAGTGCGCAGGCGACGATCGCGGTCAGCAAATGGCGGAAATTATTCATCATGGCCTATATTTTCGGGACTTGCGCATTCGCCAGGCCGGCCCGGGCAGGGCGGTGTCCTTGTGCCGGCGCGCGAAACAAATTCGTCGGACGCTATTCGTGCTAAGCGCCGTAATGCTGCAGGCGTTCGATGTAACGCGCGATCAGATCGACCTCGAGATTGACGCGGCTGCCGGCTGCGAGCTTGTTCAGGTTGGTCACAGACATGGTGTGCGGTATCAGGTTGATTTCAAAGTCGGTGCCGTCCACGCGGTTGACCGTGAGACTGACGCCGTTTACGGTGATCGAGCCTTTGCGCGCGATGTACTTGGCCAGCTCCTGCGGTGCGCGTATGACCAGCAGGAAGCTCTCACCCGCCGCCTCGAAACGCGCAACCTCGCCCACGCCGTCTACATGGCCGGACATCAGGTGTCCGCCCAGGCGGTCGGAAAGGCGCAGCGATTTTTCCAGATTCACTTCGTTGGGCCCGTCCAGCCCGACGGTACAGTTGATGGTTTCCTGCGACACGTCCACTTCGAAGCGGTCGTCGTGCAAGGCGATGACGGTGAGGCACACGCCGTTCACGGCGATGCTGTCGCCCAGGGTCACGTCCGAAAGATCGAGCATGCCCGCGTCTATGGCCAGACGCAGCCCCTGATCGCGCGGCGCGGCCTTGGTGATCTTCCCGATCGAAGTGACGATGCCGGTAAACATGGTTAATTCAGGACCCGCGCGAGTATGCGAAGGTCGCCGCCTATGGTCTGTACATCGGTGAATTGTACCAGCCGCTTGTGCGCAAGGTCTGCCAGCGCCGGGAGGCTGAACATGCCGCGCGCGCTGTCGCCGAGAATGCCGGGCGCCAGATAGAGCAGCAGTTCATCCACCAGTCCTGCGCCGAGCAGGGAGCCGTTCAGCTTGAAACCGGCCTCGACATGCACTTCGTTGATTTCGCGGCGCGCGAGTTCGCGCATGAGTTCGGTCAATTCCACCTTGCCGCGCGCATTCGGGAGCACCACCACCCCGGCGCCCCGCTCCTGCAAGGCGGCAATGGCGGCGTCGTCGCGGACGGCGGCGGCGACCAGCACCTTGCCGCTCTGGAGCAGCTTCGCCGACAGCGGCAATTCCAGGCGGCTGTCCACCACCACTTTGAGCGGCTGGCGCGGGGTGTCGACCTCGCGCACGTTCAACTGCGGATCGTCGTCCCTGACCGTGCCGATGCCGGTGAGCACGGCGCAGGCGCGCGCGCGCCAGGCGTGGCCATCGCGGCGCGCGTCCGGCCCGGTGATCCACTGGCTCTGGCCGTTTGCGAGCGCGGTCCTGCCATCGAGGCTCGCCGCGATTTTCATGCGCACCCATGGCCGGCCACGGCTCATGCGCGCGATGAAGCCGCGGTTGAGCGCGTGCGCTTCTTCCTGCATCAGCCCGGACTCGACCTGGATTCCCGCGGCGCGCAAGGCGGCGAAGCCGCTGCCTGCAACGCCGGGATTCGGATCCTGCATCGCCGCGACCACGCGCGCGATTCCGGCTTCGATCAGCGCATCGACGCACGGCGGCGTGCGTCCGTGGTGGCTGCAGGGTTCCAGCGAAACGTACGCGGTGGCGCCGCGCGCGGCCGCGCCTGCGGCGCGCAGCGCCAGAATTTCCGCGTGCGGGCCTCCGGTCTTTTCATGCCATCCGGCGCCCACCGCCTGGCCGTCGCGCACGATCACGCAACCGACGCGCGGATTGGGCGTCGCAGTGAATAGCCCCTTTTCAGCCAGGCGCAGCGCCTCGGCCATGTGCTGCTGATCGACGGGACTGAACATGCAGGCGGCGCGTCAGGGGCGAAAATTCGCCGGAGCCCGGGGCGGCCCTAGCGCCGCGCTTTGCGGCCCGGGCGCTTGACCTGCAAAATGGCGTCGCGGAAATCGTCGACGCGCTGAAAGTCTTCGTATACCGAGGCGAAACGGATGTAGGCGACGTCGTCCATTTTTTTCAGTTCCCGCATCACCAACTCGCCGATGGTGCGTGACTTGATCTCGCGCTCGCCCAGGGCGAGGATGCGCGCCTCGACGCGGTTGATCGCATCGTCGACGTTGTCGGTCGGCACCGGGCGCTTGTGCAGCGCGCGCATGAAGCCGGTGCGGATTTTCTCGCGATCATAGGCGGTACGGTAGCCGTTCGACTTGATCACCGTGGGCATGGCGAGTTCCACCCGCTCGTAGGTGGTAAAGCGTTTGCCGCAATCCTTGCACTGGCGCCGTCGGCGCACGCTGGCCGCATCCTCGGACAAACGCGAGTCGATGACCGCGGTGTCCTCGGCTTTGCAGAAAGGGCATTTCACGATGTTACGGCGACACTTTGCGCAGCGTCCGGGCTGGCGGCCTGCCCGCCGCCATAAACGGGAAACCTCCGGCACAGCTCCCGGGTCTGCGCGAGCACGCGCTGTTGCACCGTTTCGCTTTGCGGCGCTTCGAGCACATCCGCGATCAGATTGGCGAGCTGTTCCGATTCCGTGACGCCGAAACCGCGCGTGGTAATCGCGGGGCTGCCGATGCGGATGCCGCTGGTCACGGTGGGCTTTTCCGGATCGTTGGGAATCGCGTTCTTGTTGACGGTCATGTGCGCGCGTCCGAGCGCGTCCTCGGCGTCGCGGCCGGTGATGTTCTTGGCGCGCAGGTCCACGAGGAACATATGGCAATCGGTGCCGCCGGAGACGATGCGCACGCCGCGCTCCTGCAGCACGCGCGCCATGGCCCGGGCATTGGCGATGATCTGCGCCTGGTAGGTCTTGAAACCGGGTGCGAGTGCTTCCTTGAAAGCGACTGCCTTGGCCGCGATGACGTGCATCAGCGGTCCGCCCTGCAGTCCCGGGAACACGGCCGAGTTGATTGCCTTCTCCTGCTCGGCGCCGGCGAGTATCAGGCCGCCGCGCGGTCCGCGCAGCGTCTTGTGCGTGGTGCTGGTGACGAAATCTGCGATGCCGATCGGGCTCGGGTACAGGCCGGTGGCGATGAGGCCGGCGTAGTGCGCCACGTCCGCCATCAGCACGGCGCCGACCTCGTCGGCGATGGCGCGAAACCGTTTCCAGTCGATCACGCGCGAATAGGCGGAGGCGCCGGTGACGATCATGCGCGGCTTGTGCTCGCGCGCAAGGCGCTCGACCTCGTCGAAGTCGATCACTTCCTTCGCATCGAGACCGTAGGAAACCACGCGATAAAGCTTGCCGGAGAGATTGACCGGCGAGCCATGGGTAAGATGGCCTCCGTGGGCGAGCGACATGCCGAGGATGGTGTCCCCGGGCTTGAGCGCCGCGATATACACCGCCTGGTTGGCCTGCGAGCCGGAGTGCGGTTGCACGTTGGCATATTCAGCGCCGAACAATTGCTTCGCGCGCGCTATCGCCAGATTTTCCGCCACGTCCACCTGGGCGCAGCCGCCGTAGTAGCGCTTGCCTGGATAGC
>JAENXP010000576.1 GCA_016649475.1 Burkholderiales bacterium
CCCCATCCGTTCGCCCGCCTGCAGGCTACCCACAAGAACAGCGGCGGCCCCGTCGACGATGCCCGAGGAGTTGCCGCCGGTGTGCACGTGGTTGATGCGCTCAATGTGGTGATACTTCTGCACCGCGACGGCGTCGAATCCAGCCTGCTCCCCCATCGCGGCGAATGCCGGCTTGTCGTTTACCGCCAGATCCGCCAGCACCTTGCGGTCGATCCCGATCTGGGCGCGACCAAGCCCGTTGATGAACACGCTATAGGTGATGCCGTGGGAACGGGCCGCAGCATTGATCCGGGCGATCCACAGCGAGCGGAACACCCGCTTCTTGTTGCGACGGTCGCGATAGGCATATTGCCCAGCCCGCATGACCGCTTGCACGGCCACCCGGAAGACATTATTGCGACGACCGCGATAGCCCTTGGCCCGGGCGAGAATCTTCTTGTGGCGCGCGCGCGCCGTAACTCCGCGTTTTACTCTAGGCATCTCGATCTCCTCAGGCGTAAGGCATCATGGCCTTGACCGAGCGCACGTCGGATGCATCGACGGTCACCGTGGCGCGCAGATGGCGCTTGTTCTTGGTGGTTTTCTTGGTAAGGATGTGGCGCTTGAACGCCTGTGAGCGCTTGATGGTACCGCCAGCGCGCACGCGGAAACGCTTCGCAGCGCCCCGTTTGGTCTTCATCTTGGGCATGACAACACTTCCTTTTCTAATGCCTCGACAGGTGTCCGAAATCGCGTCCCGGATCTTTTCGAACCTGCTCGGCTTTTTATTGCGCCCGGCCAGTCAAGGCCTGACGCACCCCGGGGCTTATCCCCGGATTGTGCAGCTCGCGCATGCGCGAGCCGCTCCAATTACTACTGCTCCCGCCCTACTTCTTCTTGGGCGAAAGCACCATGACCATCTGGCGACCTTCCATCTTCGGCATCTGCTCGACCACCGCCAGTTCCAGCAGATCGTCCCTCACTCGTTCCAGCAGCCGGTAGCCAAATTCCTGGTGGGCCATCTCACGCCCCCGGAACCGCAACGTCACCTTCGCCTTGTCGCCCTCGTCGAGGAACCGTTTGAGGTTGCGCAGCTTGACCTGATAGTCGCCTTCGTCAGTTCCAGGACGGAATTTTACTTCCTTGATCTGGATGATCTTCTGCTTCTGACGCGCTTCGTGCGCTCGCTTCTGTTCCTGGTACTTAAACTTGCCGTAGTCCATCATCCGGGCTACTGGCGGATCGGCCTGCGGCGCGATCTCCACCAAGTCCACCCCCGCGTCCTCGGCCTGTTGGAGCGCCTCGCGGATATTCAGTATGCCGATGGGCTCGTTTTCGATACCCATCAGACGGACAGTCGGCGCGGTTATCTCCGCGTTAATGCGATGCGAACGTTCGGTAGCTATGCTGCGTTCTCCCCCGATCAAATAAAAACAGCCGCGCTTTGGCCCTAGGCCAGCGGGTTGTGCCGTCTCTGCGCCACGTCATCACCGATGCGTTCGATGAACGCCTCCAGTGACATGGGTCCGAGATTGGCACCGCCCCGCGCTCGCACGGCAACTTGCCCAGATTCACGTTCCTTATCGCCCACAACGAGCAGATAGGGAATCTTCTGAAGACTGTGCTCTCTGATTTTATAGTTGATTTTTTCGTTGCGCAAATCGGACTGTACCCTAAATCCTTGTTTTTTCAGCGTTTGTGCAACTTTTCTGGCGTATTCGTCCTGTCCCTCGCTGATTGTCAGCACGACTGCCTGCACCGGGGCCAGCCAGATCGGCATCGCCCCGGCAAAGTTTTCGATCAGAATCCCCAGGAAACGCTCCATCGAGCCGACGATTGCCCGATGCAGCATCACCGGGTGGCGGCGGGTATTGTCCTCGGCGACATACTCTGCTCCCAGGCGCTCTGGCATGGTGAAGTCGACCTGGATAGTGCCGCATTGCCACTGGCGCCCGAGCGCGTCCTTGAGCGTGTACTCGATCTTCGGCCCGTAAAACGCGCCTTCTCCGGGAGAAACCGCGAATTCGCAGCCCGAGCGACGCAGGCTTTCCATCAGCGCGTCCTCGGCCTTGGTCCAGAGTTCGTCGGCGCCGACGCGCTTGTCGGGCCGGGTGGCAACCTTGTAGAGGATGTTATCGAAGCCGAAATCGGCGTAGACCTTGCGCAGCAGCGCGGTGTATGCGATGCATTCGTCGAGGATCTGGTCTTCGGTGCAGAAGATATGGCCGTCGTCCTGGACAAAAGCGCGAATCCGCATGATCCCGTGCAAGGCGCCGGATGGTTCATTGCGGTGGCAGGCCCCGAACTCGCCATAGCGCAGCGGCAGGTCGCGGTAGCTGCGCAGCGCCGAGTTGTAGACCTGCACGTGCCCGGGGCAGTTCATCGGCTTGACCGCGTAGTCGCGATTTTCCGATGAAGTGGTGAACATGTGCTCCTGGTAGTTTTCCCAGTGGCCCGACTTCTCCCACAGCGCCCGGTCGAGGATCTGCGGGCAGCGGATCTCGAGATAACCGTTGTCCTGATAGACCCGGCGCATGTAGTTCTCGACCTGTTGCCACAGCACCCACCCGCGCGGGTGCC
>JAENXP010000495.1 GCA_016649475.1 Burkholderiales bacterium
GCTTGGCGCGCGGGCGCCGGCTGGTCCGGCCGCATCCTGAGCTTTGACAATCGCGGACGCTACGCTGCGGCGCTGGAGGCGCCCGCGAGCGTCGCGGTCAAGGGCGCCGATTTCACCCTGGGGGCGGCGACGCTGCGATTCGCGCGCGGTACCGTACGCATAGACGAAATCGCGCGGCGCGAAGGCGGATTTTTCAGCTCCGGCTCGCTCTCGGGACTGGACTCGGCCTATCTGCTGGGGCTGACCGATCAGGCGCCAGCCATTTCGAGCACACTCACCATGGGGGGAAGGTGGAAGCTGGCGGCGACGAACACCATCAACGGCGAACTCGAGATCAAGCGCGAGCAGGGCGACCTGACCCTGCTCTCCGAGCCCCCGACGGCCGTCGGATTGACCCGGCTGATGCTTTCGGCGACGGTACTGGAAGACCGTCTCTCGGCGAAACTGGATGCAGCCGGAACCGTGCTGGGCGCGATTTCCGCCAGCGTGGAAACTACGCTGGCGCGACAGGGCACGTCCGTGGGCGTTCCCGGGAATGCGGCGCTGGCCTTCGATGGCGAGGTGACGGTGCCTTCGCTCGCATGGACCATGCCCCTGATGGGCCAACGCATGGTAATCGACGGCAGGCTCAACGGGAAATTTGCCGGCCGGGGAACGGCGGCCAAACCCGTCCTTAGCGGCAATATCGCCGCAGACGGGCTCAAGTTCGAGTACCCCGAGCAGGGCATCTATCTGAAGGACGGCAGCGTGCGCGCGAGCCTGCGGGACGACGAGATGCTGCTCGAGCGCATCACGCTGCGCGGTGGCGAGGGCGCACTCGAGGGCAACGGTTCGGTGACCTGGGAATCCGGCGAGATGAACGCGCGCGTCGCGCTTACGGCGAACAAGCTCGAAGTGCTCAGGCAGCTGGACCGGCACCTGGTCATCAGCGGCGACGCCGAGGCCAGGCTGCAGGGCGGGAGCGTGCACGCAAGCGCCACGCTGAAAGCCGACCGGGGCGAGATTACCTTGCCCGGGACGGACGCACCCACGCTGAGCTCGGATGTGGTGGTACTGGGCCGCGAAGGCGACACCGCGAAGAAAAAATCGCGGTTCGCGGCGGACTTGGAGCTCAATCTCGACTTGGGCGAACAATTCCGCCTTAAGGGACGAGGTATCGACGCACGCCTCGCCGGCGCGGTCAAAGTGCGCGCGAAAACCGACGCGCCGACCACAGCCTCGGGCAGCATACGCGTCGCGCAGGGCAGCTATTCGGCCTATGGACACCTGCTGGTGATCGACCGCGGTATATTGAATTTTGCCGGACCGCTAGACAACCCGGGCCTGGACATCGTCGCGCTGCGCAAGCAGCAAACCGTGGAGGCGGGCGTGGCGATCCGCGGCACGGCCCTCGCGCCGCAGATCAGCCTGGTTTCCAATCCGTCCGTGTCCGACAGCGAGAAGCTTTCCTGGCTGGTCCTCGGACACGGCATGGAAGGCTCGAGCCGCAAAGACCTCGGGCTGCTGCAGACCGCGGCGGGCGCACTGCTCGCACGCGGGGAATCGGTGACGCTGCAAAACCGGATCGCGAGTACCACGGGCCTGGACGAAGTTTCCCTTGGAGGCGGGGCGGGCGCGAACGGCCTGGAAAGCGCGGTCCTGACCCTGGGCAAGCGCCTCTCGTCGCGCGCCTATCTGACGGTCGAACAGGGAATCGGCGCCAGCATGCACCTCGTGAAAATCAGCTATGCATTGACGCCGCGCGTCTCGGTGCGCGCAGAGACCGGGACCGATAGCGCGGTGGACGTGTTCTACACTTTCAGTTTCAAGTAGCGAGCGCCTGTCTGCGCGCGTCCGGGCTATCTACGCCAGGTGCGCCTTGCGGCTGTCGGCCGGCGCCTCGTCGCGCGCGCTCATGCCGTAGTCGCGCAGCACACTGGCTACGCGCAGGCGGTAATCGGCGAAAACGCCGCCGCGGCCACGCGCCTGCGCCAGGCGGTGCGCTTCAACACGGCGCCAGTTATTCACCGCCTCCTCGTCGCGCCAGTACGACAACGACAGCATCTTGCCTTCGTTGCTGAGACTGGCAAAGCGCTCGACCGAAATGAAACCGTCCTGCTTTTCCAGCTCGGGCCGCAGTTGCGCGGCAAGATCGAGGTATTCCTGCCTGCGTCCGGGCGCCGGAATCACTTCGAATATGATCGCTATCATGAGTTCTGCCTTTCGCGGGTGCGGTCGACGCCGCTATTGGCGCAGCGCGGCGTCGGCGCTGGCGCGGTAGTGCCGGTTGGCGTCTTCGGGCTTGTCGATGCGGTCGAACAATTGCGCCAGCGCGACATGCGCGCCGCGGCTGGGCTCCTCCGCCAGGCTCGCCTGAAGATAATGCTGCGCCTTGCCCCACAGCTCCTGCGCCAGGCACATGCGCCCCAGGGTCAGCAGCAGCGCGCGATCGCGCGGCCGCGACTTCAGCCACTTCTCCGCGCGCTCTATCTGCGCCAGGACGTCGGCGCCCAGGCACTCCCCGTAGAGCAATATCAGATCCTCGCTCCATTCGGCTTCCAGCGCAGCCGCGACGATATCGTGCGCGCGACGGCAGTCCCCGAGGTCGATGAACAGGCGCGCGGCCGTGCGCGCGACGCGCGCGTCGTGTTTGTCGTCGGCATGCTGCCAGCACTCCGCCAGCCCGTCCGCGTCCGCGGCATGCTGGCGCAGCGCCTCGATCTGCGCGGTTATCCGCAGCTGTGTCGCCGCCACTTCGGCCAGCACACCGCGCTTGCCCAGGGCAGCGGTCAAGCGGCGGACTTCGTCCCAATGGCCCAGGCGCTGGTGCGCTTTCAACTGCATGCGTTGGGTGGAAATGCGTTTGGGTCCGCTCGCGGACAACTCGCCCAGTACCTCGAGCGCGTCGTCATAGCGGCGATCGTCGAGCAGCAGGCTCGCCTGCACCGCAAGCCGGGCCTGGCGCGCATCCTTGTCGTGGCTTTGCGCGCGCGCGAGCCACTCGTCGCGCCGCTCCAACTCGCGCATTTCGCCCGCGGCGCGCGCTGCGATCAGCGCGGCCAAAGCCGGCGCCTGCCCCAGCTTGTA
>JAENXP010000781.1 GCA_016649475.1 Burkholderiales bacterium
AACATGATCTACATGCAGTCCAGCAGTTCCTCGACCGGCAACTACACCCTCAACGTCTACTTCGAACAGGGTACCGACCCCTCGCTTGCACAGGTCGACGTACAGAACCGTGTGCAGTGGGCGACACCCCAGTTGCCCTCGGCGGTGACCGCGCAGGGGGTCATTGTCAAGAAGACCACCGCGAGCTTCATGATGGTCATTGCCCTGTACTCGCCGGACGGTCGTTACGACCCGGACTACATCGCGAATTACATGAATATCAACGTGCTGGATGCCATCAAGCGTATCGATGGCGCTAACCAGGCGAGTATTCTGGGGCTGCCCGACTACGCCATGCGCATCTGGCTGCGTCCGGATCGCATGGCACAGCTCGGCATCACCGCCACTGACGTGGCCAACGCGGTACGCGAACAGAACCAGCAGTTCGCCGTCGGACGCATCGGTCAATCGCCCACACCCGACCCGGTGTCGCAGACCTTTGCGGTCACCACGCCCGGCCTGTTCACCGAACCGCAGGAATTCGAGAACATCATCCTGCGCGCGCAACAACAGGGTGCGGCGATTACGCGCATCAAGAACATTGGCCGTGCGGACCTCGGTCGCAAGGACTATTCGATTCGCTCCAAGTACCAGGGCAAGGAGGCCACCCTCATCGCGGTGTACCAGCAACCCGGCGCCAATGCCCTGAAGGTCTCGGAGCAGGTCAAGGCCGCGCTCGAGAGCCTCTCCAAAAGCTTTCCGGACGGGCTGGAGTACAGTGTGGCGCTGGATACCACCAAGTTTGTCAAGGCGTCCATCGACGCGGTGGTACATACCTTCTTCGAAGCGGTGGTGCTGGTGGTGCTGGTGGTGTTCCTGTTCCTGCAGAGCCTGCGCCTCACCATCATCCCGACGCTCGCCGTACCGGTGTCTATTCTCGGCGCCATGATCGGCATGCTGGCGTTGGGCTTCTCGATCAACATGCTCACCCTGTTCGGCATGATTCTCGCTATCGGCATTGTGGTAGACGACGCCATCGTGGTGATCGAGAACACCGAACGCATTATGACCCAGTACGGGCTGTCACCCAAGGAGGCCGCCAAGCGCGCCATGACCGAGGTGTCGGGCGCGCTGATTGCGATCGTGCTGGTGCTGAACGCGGTATTCATCCCGGTGGCGTTCCTCGGCGGCATGACCGGGCAACTGTACAAGCAGTTCGCGGTGACCATCGCCATTTCGGTGGTGTTTTCCGGGATCGTGGCGCTGACCCTGTCGCCGGCACTGGCGGCCATCCTGATCAAGCCCGGACACGGCGAAAAGCATGGCTTCTTCAAGTGGTTCGAGCGCGTGCTCGAGCGCGCCACCAACGGCTATGTCGCCGGCACCCGCTGGATCATGCACCACACGCTGGTGGCGTTCGGCGCCTTCGCCGCGGTGGTGGTCATCGCGGCCTGGCTGTTCTCGGTGTGGCCGATGGCGTTCGTACCCGAGGAAGACCAGGGCTACCTGTTCGTGCCCTACATGCTGCCGGATGCGGCCAGCCTGGATCGAACCGAAGCCGTTGGGGAGCGTGCGGCCGCGTTCCTGATGCAGCATCCCGCCGTTGAAAATGTCACCCAGTTCGACGGTTACAGCCTGATCGACCAGCAGATGAAGACCAACCGCGGCATGCTGTTCGTGTCGCTCAAGGACTTCGACGATCGCAACAGCGAGGAACTCTCGGCGCACGCCGTTATTCAGGCGGCGGCCCGGGATTATGCCAACATCAAGGAGGCGCTGGTGATC
>JAENXP010000407.1 GCA_016649475.1 Burkholderiales bacterium
GGTGATGCGGTGGTGGCGGCGTTGTAATTCCCTTTCAGGGTTTGTAATTTGGGTGCTTACATCAGGAAGATTGTCATGAAGAAAATAGGTTTTGTGGGCTGGCGCGGCATGGTGGGCTCGGTGCTGATGGACCGCATGCAGGCGGAAGGCGATTTCGCGCACATCGACCCGGTGTTTTTCACCACATCCAACGTGGGCGGCAAAGGCCCAGGCCAGAGCAAGGAGCCGCTGACGGACGCGAAATCCATCGCCGACCTGAAGCGGATGGATGCAATCGTCACCTGCCAGGGCGGCGATTACACCAATGAGATTTTTCCGAAACTGCGCGCGGCCGGCTGGGACGGGTACTGGGTCGACGCCGCCTCCGCCCTGCGCATGAAGAGCGATGCGGTCATCATTCTTGATCCGGTGAACATGCAGGTGATCAAGGATGCGCTCTCGCGCGGGGTGAAAAATTACATCGGCGGCAATTGCACCGTCAGCCTGATGCTGATGGCTTTGCATGGGCTGTTCAAGGAAGGACTGATAGAGTGGATGACTGCGATGACCTATCAGGCCGCCTCTGGTGCCGGCGCGCAGAACATGCGCGAATTGCTCGGCCAGATGGGCGCGGCGCACGCTTCGGTCGGCGCTTTGCTTGCGGATCCGGCTTCGGCCATTCTGGAAATCGACCGCAAAGTGGCCGATATGCTGCGCAGCGATGCGCTGCCCAAGGAGCACTTCGGCGTTGCGCTCGCCGGCAGCCTGATTCCCTGGATCGATAAGGAAATGGAGAACGGCCAGAGCCGCGAGGAATGGAAAGGCCAGGCCGAAGGCAACAAAATACTCGGCCGCGAAAGCCGTCCGATTCCCATCGACGGTTTGTGCGTGCGCATCGGCGCGATGCGTTGCCACAGCCAGGCGCTGACGATCAAACTGACGCGGGACTTGCCGCTGGACGAGATCGAAACCATTCTTGCCTCGGCCAACGATTGGGTCAAAGTGGTTCCGAACACACGTGAGGCGAGCATGCGCGAGCTTACGCCGGCGAAGGTGACGGGCAGCCTGAGCGTGCCGGTGGGCCGTCTGCGCAAGCTCAGCATGGGTGGGCAATACCTATCCGCATTTACCGTAGGCGATCAGCTGCTGTGGGGCGCGGCCGAGCCTTTGCGCCGCATGCTGCGCATTCTGCTCGCCGAAGAGGGGCATGCTGCGACGCCTAAATCGCATTCGGCAAATGCCAGGATCGAGGTGAAGGCCTAGTTGATGCGTTTTTTTGGTTGAAAAATATCCGGCTTGAGGCGCTTTCATGACAAGAAAGATTAGCTTGCAAGGCTAAGACTATGATGTTAATTTAGTTAGTCCACAAACGTCATCAGGGGTGGAAGGTGGGTAAATCATCCGTCATGAGAACAAGCGCGCTGGTTTTGGCGTTTTTGCTGCTGCCGTCTGCCGCAGTAGCCGCGGGGCTGGGGAAGCTGACTGTATCTTCCGGCTTGGGGCAACCTTTGAAGGCCGAGATCGAACTTCTCAGCCTGAAAAAGGGCGAAGCGGACAGTCTTAGCGTACGCCTGCCTTCTGCGGAGGCGTTTCGCAAAGCCAATATCGACTACAGCGGCGCGCTGCTATCGGTCAAATTCAGCATCGAACAGCGTGGTGAAGGTCGCTATGTCGTAGTGCTCAATTCTACGCAGCCAATGAACGAACCGTTCCTTGACCTGTTGGTGGAACTCGATTGGGCCACCGGTCGCCTGGTGCGTGAGTATGTCTTCCTGCTCGACCCCCCCGAGTACAAGGGTCCGCAAGCGGCGCCAGCAATGGCTGCGCCGGCGACAGGGACGCCCGCGATCAAGCCGGTAGAGATGCCAAAGCAAACTGAATCGCCCGCACCCATCCCCGTCCCGGGGCGCTCTCTGGCTGTCCCCGCCCCCGGGCGGGCGGCGACGCCAACAGCGGCGGCATCCGGCGCCAGCAAGAGCTACGAGGTGAAAGAGGGCGATACGCTGACCAAGATCGCCAATGCCAACCGAACCGATCGCGTCAGCCTGCAGCAAATGCTGATAGCGCTGTATCGCAGCAATGCGGATGAATTCGACGACAACAACATCAACCGCATCCGTGCCGGAAGAATTCTCAATATCCCCGACATGGATACGGCGGCCACCGTCGATCAGGACGAGGCGATGCGCACAGTGTTGGCACACGGCACCGCTTTCAACGAGTACCGGCGCAAGCTGGGTGCGGCCGTGACCGCGGCGCCGGAAAGTGCGGAGCAGCGCGGCCAAAGCGCGAGCGGCAAGATCACGGCCAGGGTCGAAGACAAGCCGGCGGCTGCCGAAGACGCCAAGGACCAACTCAAGCTGTCCAAGGCGGAGGAGGCTGGCAAGCCTGGCGCCAAGCTTAGCCCCCAAGGTTTGCAGGAAGACCTGGTCGCGAAAGAGAAGGCGCTCAAGGAAGCGAATGAACGCATCGTGATGCTCGAGAAGAACGTGCAGGACATGCAAAAACTGATCGAACTCAAGAGCCAATCGGGGGCGCAGCTGCAGCAACAGGCCGAGACGGCCGCTGCGCCGAAAGCCGTCGAGTCCGCCAAAGCACCGGAGGCGCCCAAAGCAGAAGGCACGATAAAGGCGCCGGAATCACCTAAAACCGCTGAAGCTGCAAAAGCCGAAGGGGCTGCCACGGTAGAAACCGTTGCGGCGCCCAAGCCCGCTCCCAAGCCCCCTGCGCCCAAGGCCCCGCTAAAGAAGATCAAGGCGCTTCCTCCGCCAGCGCCCGAGCCGAGTTTGATCGACGAGATTCTCGGCAATGAAATGGCTCTCTACGGTGGCGGCGGCGCTCTATTGCTCCTGTTCGGCGGATATGGTTATTACGCGTGGCGGCGCAAGAAGACCTTGCAGCTGGAGAGCAGCATCATGGGCGCTCCCAGCCTGGCGGCCGACTCCGTGTTTGGCGCCGCAGGTGCCGCCAAGGTTGATACCGGGCCGGGCGAGGTTCAGGCCGAATTCAATCAGGGCGGCGCTGCCCCCGCCATCGATACCGAGGAAGTAGACCCCATCGCAGAAGCCGATGTCTACATGGCTTATGGCCGTGATACGCAGGCGGAGGAGATCCTCAAGGAGGCGCTGAGCAAGAACCCGTCGCGTCAGCCGATCCGCGCGAAATTGCTGGAAATCTACGCCAATCGCAAGGACGCAAAGACATTCGGGGCCGTGGCAGGTGAAATTCATGCCGCCACCAATGGCGAAGGGCCCGAGTGGCAAAGAGCCGTCACGCTGGGCGCGCAGCTTGATCCGGGAAATCCGCTCTATGGCGGCATGGTTACAGGGGTTACGGCCCAAGCTGCCGACACACAGGTAGTTCCCCCCGTCGAAGCGGCGCCCGATCTCGTTCTTGATGTCGGTGGAACGCCGGAACCGTCGCCGGGCTTGGACTTTGATCTCGGCGTGAGCGAAACAGCGCTGGAGGTCACGGTTGCGCCGGCGACTGATGTCACCGCCAATCTTGCTTTCGATCTGGACCTCGGCGGTGACCAGAAAGAGGCGGAGACTGCTCCTGCAGAACAGCAGCCCCCGCCTGTAGTGGGTGCCGCA
>JAENXP010000756.1 GCA_016649475.1 Burkholderiales bacterium
CCACACCGAGATAAAAAAGATCATGGACACGGCGAGCGTGCAGCACGAGGCGCTCAACATCGGCGCGCAATGCACCAATTGCCACAATCCGCACGCCAGTTCCGTGGAGAAGCTTCTACGTCAGTTGCCTTTCGACCTTTGCATCAGCTGCCACAACCGCGACGATGTCACGGACGCCAAGGGCAAGAAATTGCAGAACATGAAAACCTTGCTCGACAACAACAAGGAATGGCACGGCCCGGTAGCGGCAAAGGACTGCAGCGGTTGCCACCAGCCGCACGGCAGCGATCACTTCCGGCTGTTGATGGCCGATTACCCGCCCGAGTTTTACGCTCCCTACGATCCGCGCAGGTACGAGTTGTGTCTGACTTGCCATCAGGAGGAGGCGTTTTCCACGGCGCAGACCACCACGCTCACCAGTTTTCGCAACGGCGCTACCAACCTGCATTACGTGCACTTGCATCAGGCAGGCCGCGGCCGCACCTGTCGCGCCTGCCACGAAGTGCATGCCTCCAAGCAGGCAAATCACATCCGCGAGGGCGTGCCCTATGGATCGGGTGGCTGGATACTGAAGTTGAACTACAAGAGGACCGCGACTGGGGGTTCCTGCGAGAAAACCTGTCATCAGGAAAGGTCATATTCCAATCGCGCTGCGCCCTAGCCGGGCAGTCGCACACGTGAGCCGGTTCACCGACATGGTTTTGCCGCGCGCTCGCATCCCGGCAGCCGCGAGCCGTCTCACGCTGTTCATTGGGCTATTGGCCTTCCTGTTCAGTTTCCATCCTGCAAGCGCGGCTCACGCGGCGATCGGCACGCCGGTTGCCAACGTCGAATTGCCTACGCCGGCTGGCGGGAAGGCAGGCGTATTGCAGCCGGTTGAGGCCAACGTGCTCGTGTTTTTTCGCCCCAATCAGGAGCGTTCGCTGGAAGCGCTGAGCGAACTCGCGCAATGTCAGAAGGAGTTCGACAACAAGGTGGCACGCTGGGCCGCTATCGTCTCAGACTCGGTCCCGGCAGAAGCTGCGGCGGCGATGCTGCGCAAATCCAATTTTGCCGCGCCGCTGCTGATCGACACGGGAGACGCGCTCTATGGCAGCCTGGGCATCGCCCTGCACCCCGTGGTTGTCATAGTCGACAAGGAAAATAAGCTGGCTGCGTTCGAGCCGTTTCGCGCAGTGAATTTCTGTGCCGTCGTCAGCGCGCATCTGCGCTATGTATTGCACGAAATCACCAGTGAAGAAATGCGCACGGCAATCGATCCGCCCAAGGCGGTCGAAGGCGGAAACGGGCAGGTCGCCCGACGCTATCTCGCCCTGGCCAAGATGCTGCTGAAATCCGGGAAACTGGAAAAAGCGCTGGAGTATGCACACAAGAGCGTCGAACTAGACCCCGCGCTAGCCGCCGGCCACGCGCTGATCGGCGAAATACTGCGCGAGCAGGAAAAATGCGCGGAAGCGATGCCCGCCTACGACCGGGCGCTAGCGCTGGACGCAGGCAACACGACTGCGGTGGAAGGACGCAAACGTTGCGAGGCGGCGCGTTGAAATTCGCGTCAACGCCGCTCATCGGTTCTCGCAATTGGGAAGCCAAGTCGCCGTGTTTCCACGGTCGGGAAAACGCGCGCGGAATGCCGTTGCGTGGGCTCGGGAGTGATGAGAACGGTTCCTGTTAGGCTGGTGAAATTTACTTCCAACCATCTGTTTTAAAAACGCAATTCAGGCGTGCTTGAATCCAATCGTGACTGTACTCTACGCGCACCGAAAGTTGGCATGCCATGTGCTTAGTTAGCAAGTAGCAAGAGCATCAAAGAGCTTCAGGTTTATAACTAGGAAAAAAGGGAAC
>JAENXP010000703.1 GCA_016649475.1 Burkholderiales bacterium
GAAGGGCTTGGTAATATAGTCGTCCGCGCCGGCCTCGAGCCCGAGGATTTTGTCCTGCTCGGCGGATTTGGCCGTGAGCATGATAATGGGGATGCCGCGGGTGCGCGCGTCGCTGCGCAGCTGGCGAGCCACCGTCAGGCCCGACTGCCCCGGCAGCATCCAGTCGAGCAGCACCAGGTCGGGCAGGCTCGCGCGTATGATCGCCAGCGCCTGTTCCGAATCGGCCGCGCGCAAGGCACGGTGCCCGGCGCCCTCCAGATTCACTGCAATCAGTTCCTGGATGGCGGCTTCGTCTTCAACGATTAGGATATTGAGCGGCATGGTCTACGCAGTTCCCGAGCCTCAATGGTATGTCGCTTGCGTGACATTTTGGTTACGGCCGCAGCAAGGCCCGGCCGCGGTATCATAGATGCCCCCGGAGCGCGCTGCGCGACCCGGGAATGAGTTACTACACTGGACGAAAGCTGCGATGAACGGCAAGACCCACTTTGGCTACGAACAGATTGACGACGTTGAAAAAGCGCGCAAGGTAGCGGGCGTATTTGATTCGGTCGCGCCCAAATACGACCTGATGAACGACCTCATGTCGGCCGGGATGCACCGCGCGTGGAAGGCCTTTACCATCGCGATCGCCGGAATCAGAACGGGCGAGCGCGTGCTCGACGTCGCCTCCGGTAGCGGCGACCTGGCGAGCGCGTTCGCGCGCCGCGTCGGCCCCGAGGGCGAAGTTTGGCTCACCGACATCAATGGCGCCATGCTCGCGCGCGGCCGCGACCGGCTGCTCGATGAGGGGCGCGCGCTGCCGCTGGCGCAGTGTGATGCGGAGCACCTGCCGTTTCGCGCCGACTATTTCGATTGCGTCAGCGTCGCTTTCGGGCTGCGCAACATGACGCACAAGGAAGCTGCGCTGGCCGAGATGCGCCGCGTGCTCAAGCCGGGCGGGCGCTTGCTGGTACTCGAATTCTCCCGCGTATGGCAGCCCTTGACCCGCGCCTACGACTGGTATTCGTTCAAGGTGCTGCCCTGGCTGGGGTCCAAATTCGCCGGCGACGCAGACAGCTACCGTTATCTGGCCGAATCGATACGCATGCATCCGGACCAGGAGCAATTGAAAAGCCTGATGGAACATGCGGGCCTGGAGCGGGTCGAATATTTCAATCTGAGCGCCGGCGTGGTCGCGCTGCATCGGGGTCACAAAGTTTGAGGGCAGGGGCACCTAATGATAGCTTCACACTGCAAGGCAAAAGCATGAAACAGCTGTTTTCGACTCTGATAGTTACGTTCCTCGCGCTGGCATTCACGGTCGGGGACGCCGAGGCCAGGCGCTTGGGCGGCGGCCGCAGTTTTGGCGTGCAGCGCCAAAGCGTGGCGCCGAGCAAGAGCGTGCAACAGACGCCGCCGTCGCAGGCGGCGCCAACTGCACCCGCCGCAGGATCCGCTGCGGCCGCGGCGCAAAAACCCGCGGGCTGGCTGGGACCTATCGCCGGCCTCGCCGCGGGCCTGGGCCTGGGCTGGCTGATCGGCCAGAACGGCTTCGGCGGTGCGCTGTTGCTGATCGCTCTGATGGTGCTTACGGTTGTCTTCGTCAAGCGCATGCTCGCCCGGACCAGGACCGAAAGCGATGTGCAGTATGCCGTCGCCGGCACCGACTCCGGGGCCGCCGCGCCGCCCCCGCTGGCTCCCGGCTCGAGCTCCTCTCCAGATTTTGGCGCACAGCTGCGGCCTAACGTGCCTGCAGGCTTCGACACCGAGGGCTTTCTGCGCCAGGCCAAGCTCAATTTCGTCAGGCTGCAGGCTGCGCACGACAGCGGCAGGATCGAGGAATTGCGCGAGTTCACCAGCGACGAAATGTTCGCATCGATCGAGCAGGAGATGCAGCAGCACGGTGCGCTCGGGCAGCAGACCGACGTGGTGACGCTCAACGCCGACCTGCTGGAAGCGCTGACCGAAGGCGATACCCATTGGGCCAGCGTACGCTTCTCCGGCATGATTCGCGAAACCCCCGAAGCCCGGCCTGAATCCTTTCAGGAGGTGTGGAA
>JAENXP010000834.1 GCA_016649475.1 Burkholderiales bacterium
CACGCCGCCGGCAAGGCCGAGGCCGCCGGCGCCGGTCGTGCCCATCAGTCCGCGGCGCTGCCTAGGTAGTCGTTCATGTTGGTCTGCTCCGGAAAACGCCAAAGGGACAAGCTTCAGGCACGAAGACCGGCGCGTAGCGATGGTTTTCCTCCCACGGCCGGAGCATCCATTATGCCCAATTGCGCCTGGAACAGCAGACCGGTGGGACAGGTTCGGTTCCCGGTGGCGGTCCGAGGCGAGGCACGATAGTCATATAATCGATCAGCCTGGAATTGCCTCGCGACCACAGCCATCCACACAAGGAGAATCGCCATGTCATCAATGCAATCCCGCTTCTGCATCGCGCTGCTGATCGCAGGCGCGTCGACCATCGCCTTGGCCGATTCGATGTCGCCGGTCGGCACCTGGAACACCATCGACGACGAAACCAAGCAGCCAAAATCCCTGGTCCGCATCACCGAGAACGACGGTGTGATTTCCGGAACGGTCGAGAAAATAGTCGATCCCGCCAAGCAGGACTCGAAATGCGATGAATGCGCCAGCGACGATCCGCGCAAGGGCAAGCCCGTGATCGGCATGACCATACTCACCGGCTTGAAGAAGGAAGGCGAGGGCGTCTATGGCGGCGGGCAGATACTCGACCCCAAGAACGGCAAGACCTACAACGCCAAGGTCACCGTCATCGACGGCGGCAAGAAGCTCGAAATGCGCGGCTCCATCCTGTTTTTCGGTCGCACCCAGACCTGGATCAGGGTGAATTAGAGTTCATTTGAAAATGAGGGGATACATCCCCTCATACTCCCCTAAATCAGTGCCCAGTTCGGTAATTCTGAAATGGCCACTTAGAACCTAGTGGCGGTCATCGCCCGGGGTTGGTCGCGCGCGCGGCCTACTATCGCTGCGAGCTGTGCCTGAGCATGGACAGCAGACTCAGGCAGATCAAATGCGCGATCCTCTGCTTCTCCGGGCGCGGCTGTTTGTGCCGCAGCTGACGGCAGAGCACTCGCGCCGTCTTGATCTCGGGTGCGAATTTGCGCTTGGTCGCCGCATCCCGCCGCGGGATCGGCGCTTCGCCAAACAGATCGCCGGATTTCCCGGTAACGCCTATGCAATTCGCCATATAGCACCTCGCATACTCGCAACAGACTGTTTGACATCGTCCGCAGTGTGTAGTTTCCACTTTGCCGGGCATGCGGTATTGCGTAAGCGCAAATATCGAGACGATTCTTTCGTGGCTTCGGGCGGATGTGATGAGGCCTGCACAGACGCTGCAGCCTTCTGCCTCTTGCGCAAAAGCTTTAATAAAATGAGCTATGTGTCTGCTTCGATGTGCGTAGCAATATTTGCGATGCGAAGTCGATCGAGCTGCCCGGCGCGAAGGTACTTGGCGGCCGCCTCGACGGCGTCGCTGGCCGCGGCCAGCCAGAAAGCGGCGGCGCGACGGACGCGAGCGACCATCGGTCATCGGTGACTCCTTCTGCACTATAGGGGTGTCAGAACCTGCCCCGGATTCGGGGATTCTGCGCCATGTTTGACGACGGCCTAAGGTGCCTTAGAGCTCATTGCAAAATGAGGGGATACGCCC
>JAENXP010000630.1 GCA_016649475.1 Burkholderiales bacterium
CGTCAACACCCAGGGACTGCCCTACCGCTAGCAGCCCGGTGCGGGGGGACGCTAGGTCCTCCGTCAGCCCTTCCCGGAGCACGCTTGCGCCCCTGCTCCCAAACCGGGCGACGAACAGTTTCGGAATACCCGCGTCGCAGCCGGGGTTGCCGGCGACAATTCCTTTGCTTTGCTTATCGTAAGCCAGGCAACTATAATTCCGCGCATGCTCCGCGAAGACCTGTCGCGCAATTTCGGCTTCCTGCTCAACGACGTGGCGCGCCTGCTGCGTACCGCCTATGACCGGCGCATCCGCAAGCTCGGCCTGACACGCGCGCAATGGTGGGTGCTGACGCATCTTTTCCGCGGTGACGGCGTCACCCAGACCGAACTTGCCGAGACCCTGGAGATCGAAAAACCGACGCTGGGCCGCCTGCTCGACCGGCTGGAGGCGAAGGGCTGGGTCCGGCGCGAGCACGACGCGCACGACCGCCGCGTGTGGCGGGTGCATCTGACCGACGAAGTCGAACCAGCCCTGCGCACCATGCGCACCCTCGCCGCCGAGCTGCGGCGCGACGCGCTCGCCGGCATCAGCGCCGCCGAGCGCGAGCACTTCGTCGATATGCTGTTCGCGATCAAGAGCAACCTGCTGCACAGCCTGGCCGAAACGCCATCGGCTGCCAGGCCGCGCAGGCGCGCGCGATGAGCCGGCCGGACATCGGAGGGGTGCTGACGCGCGTGCTGCTGCTGCTGGGCGTGCCGCTCCTTGCGGCCGCGCTTGCCCTGTATTACTACGCCGAGGGCGGACGCTATCTGGAAACCGAAAATGCCTACGTAAAGGCCCCCATCATCGCTGTAAACGCCGAGGTCGCCGGGCAGGTTGCGCAGGTGCTGGTGCGTGACAACCAGCCGGTGACGCAGGGGCAACTGCTGTTCCGCATCGATGCGGCGCCCTATCAGATGGCGGTAGAGCGCGCCAGCGCCCAGCTGGAAAACGCGCGCACCGACGTGGCAACACTGCGAGCGGAGCATCGCGTGGCGCTGGCCGAAGCGCTGGAGGCCGAAGAGCGCATCGGCTTTCTCGAGATGCAGCTGGAACGCCAGCGCCGGCTCAGGGAAAAAGGCATGGTGCGTGAGGACGCCTACGACGAGGCGCGCCATAGCCTGGCGGCGGCGCGTGCGCACCTCGCCGCCTTGCACGAACGCAGCAAGCGCGTGCTCGCGGCGCTCGGCGGCAACCCGAATCTGCCGACCGAACGCCACCCCCGCGTGCGCGAAGCACAGGTGGCGCGCGACACTGCCGCGCTCGACCTTGAGCGCACGAAGGTACACGCACCTGCCGCGGGCACGGTAAGCAATCTGAGGCTGCAGGCCGGCGAGTATCTGGCGCGCGGCGTCGCCGCCTTCAGCCTGATTCAGGCGGGAGAACTCTGGATAGAAGCGAATTTCAAGGAAACGCAGCTCGCCAGCCTGCGCGTCGGGCAGCCCGCGCGTATCGTCGCCGACGCCTATCCCGGCGTGGAATGGCCGGCGCTGGTCGGCACCATCGCCCCAGCGACCGGCGCCGAGTTTGCGCTGTTGCCGCCGCAGAACGCGAGCGGCAACTGGGTCAAGGTGGTGCAGCGCGTGCCGGTGCTGCTCGCGCTCGAGCCCGGCGCGAATAAGGCCGGGGACCGCCCGACGCTGCGTGCCGGCATGACGGTCAGCGTCAGCGTCGACATCGGCCACAAGCGCGGATTGCCGGACCTGCGCCGCATGTTAGGTCTCTGACCGGCCTGCTGCTCGCGTGAACACGGTGAGCAATCAATTGGTCCCGCTTTCCGAAGCCCAGGGCGCGGGAGCAGCGCTCGAGCGCGCGCTGATACTCGCGACTTGCACCGCGGTCACCTTTCTTTACGCGATGACCGTCACCATCGCCAACGTGTCGCTGCCCCAGATGCAGGGCGCATTGTCGGCGGCGCCGGATCAGATCGCCTGGGTAGTGACTTCCAACATCGTCGCCACGGCGATCATGACGCCGCTCGCCGGATGGCTGGTGTCGCGCTTTGGCCTGCCTGCGGACCGCATCGATCCCGAACGCCATGTGCTGCCGCTGAACGGCACGCGCGAGGGCTTGTTCTCCTGCCTGTTTCCGTTCGTGCCGGAAACAAAGGCGGGCGCGCGGCCGATCGTGGCTGGAAAGATCATTACGTAGAGATCGACCCAACGTCCGATGAGCACGATGATGGCGACTCTTACCATGATGCGCTCGCTCCTTTTGCACGACCTGAGGAGCAGAATAAAGAAGGGAGCAATCCA
>JAENXP010000340.1 GCA_016649475.1 Burkholderiales bacterium
CCACTTCAGTTCAGTTCCTGTGAATGTCAAGCGGTCAGATGGTACAAACATTACCGCTGCGAAAGCACTCCCGCTTGCGCGCTGGCAGTCGCGGCAGTGACAGATCAGTTGAACAATCGGTTTTTCACCGCACTCATACTGCACACTCCCGCACGCGCATCCACCTGTCAGCTTTTTGGTCATCGGATTTCTCCTAATATGCGTTGCGAAACGCGTACCATTATATGAGCGACTGCTGGGCGACGCGAATTGGACTCCCAATCCAAGTCGGACAGTAGGACCGGTTTGGCTCGAAAGGATGAGCTGGCGCTTTTGGGAAGCGGACACTAAGGAAAGGCCGCGCTAAACTGGCGGCATGCGAACATTCCTCGTTGTCCTCGCTCTCGCCCTTTCAAACCCGGCATGGGCTGAGTTCACCGGCAAGGTGGTTGGGGTACCGTACGGCCTCCCGCGCGCGAGCCACCCGTGAAAACTCCGATCTATTACGGCTACAACATTGTCGCCGCGTCGTTCCTGATCCAGGGTGTGACAATCGGCGGCAATTTCGCCTACGGGGTGCTGTTCAAGGAACTCGAGTTGGAGTTCGGTTGGTCGCGCGCGACGATCGCCGGCGCGTCCTCCGCGAGCCTGCTGGTCATGGGCTTCATGGCGGTGCTCGCCGGCAGACTGAACGATCGGATCGGGCCGCGCTGGCTGCTCACCGTCTCGGCGTTGTTCTACGGCCTCGGCTACCTGCTGTTCGCCCGGCTGCATGCGCCCTGGCAGCTCTATCTGGTCTACGGATTGCTGGTGGGCATTGGGCTAAGCACGCACGACGTGGTGACGCTGTCGACGGTCGCGCGCTGGTTCACTCGGCGGCGTGGCATGGCCTCCGCGGTCGTCAAGGTCGGCACGGGGTGCGGCCAGTTGCTGGTCCCGCTCGCAGTTGCGGCCCTGGTCGCCGGGTTCGGCTGGCGCACGGCCTGCGTGGTGTTCGGCGCGACGGCGCTCGTGGTGCTTGCGGCTGCGGCTCAGGTGATGCGCCGCGATCCGGAGAGTATGGGGTTGCGGGTGGATGGCGCAGCGAGTCGCGCGAATCCCGGTCAGCCGGGCGCGGTGTCGCCAGAGCCGTATGCGGGTTCGGCCGCCCGTTCGCCACTGTTTTGGATCCTGTGCTGCTCGCAAGCTGTAGTCTTCGCCTGCCTCATCACGATCACGATTCATATCGTGCCGCACGCGACCGACGTCGGCGCGTCACGCGCGACGGCGGCTGCGGTGATTTCAGCGATTGGTGGGATCAGCGTGCTAGGTCGCCTCGCGGTCGGGGGGGCGATCGACCGTATAGGCGGGCGGCGAGCGTTGATCGCCTGCTACGCGACCCTGTTCGCGAGCCTGGCCTGGCTTCAATTTGCCACCGAAACCTGGATGCTGTTCGTTTTCGCGGCGGTGTACGGCGTCGCGCACGGCGGTTTCTTTACGGTGATGTCGCCAACGCTGGCTGAGTTCTTCGGCACGCGTGTGCACGGTGCGCTGTTCGGCACCGTGCTGATGTTTGGTTCGATCGGCGGCGCAATCGGACCGCTCGCTGCGGGCGCGGTGTTCGATGCGACCGGGAGCTACCGGATCGCGTTCGGCGTGCTGCTCGGATTGGCTGTGGCCGGACTAGTGCTGGTGAGCCGGCTGCCGCCGATGCGCGGGCCGCGGGCCGTCGTCGCGACGCCGTCCTAAGCAGGTAAGCGCTGTTCGATAATTGCGACAGGCCGCTTTTTGTAACGGGCTATGTTGGCTTTGCGTCGGGAGTGAGCCTTGAATAACTGAGGTTCGCAGCCGAAAAGCCGCCATCGAGCGTCAGCAACCGGAAAGCCGGCCTCGGCCTATCCGCGCTCCTGGCCCGTTGCACCCGCTCGCGCACCTGATTCAATGCGGTCGCTGGCAGCATGCCCTGACCACGACCGGTTATTCGACTGTCTTGTCCGCGCGCACCAGGATCGACTGCGGGAGGGTGATGCCGATCGCCTTGGCAGTCTTCAGATTGGCGATCAACTCGAATTGCGAGGGCAGCTGGATCGGGAGGTTGCCCGGCTTCGCTCCCATCCAAAGAATGCGCTCCACGTAGGCAGTCGCCTGCGGAATGAGAACACTGGGAACGACCCCGTAGGTCATCAGCGGCTGGGGCTCGATTTCTCCCCAACTGAAGTCGGTGATCGTCGGCAGGCGCCGGGCGAGCGCAAACTGCATGATCTCCTGCCGGCGTGAAGCGGTCGACACACCCGAAGTAAGAAGCAGTGCGTCCATGCGTTCGGCCAACACCGCGGCAAGTGCGTCCGTCGTCTGTTCCGGTTTCGCGATCTGGAAAATCCGTACGTCGATGCCGAGCAAGCGGCCCGCATCACGCATCTCCTGCATGATGAGCTCGGCCTCTTCAGGGGGATTGAAGGGCGGCAGGTAAGTGGCAAAGGCGCCGACGCGCTTGATCCCCGGCTTGGCCTCGCTCAACAGCTGGACCAGTTTCCCGAAAACCTGGGCTCCCGCGTAGATGGTCAAACCCGTCACGTTCTTGCCCGGTCGCGCAAGGCTCACTGCCACGCCGCCCTCTACCGGAAAGCCGCTGATCCACATGACGATCGGTATGGTCTTCGTCAGCTTGTGGGCGGCGACGGCATAACCCAGATTGTTGGTAAAGATCAGATCGGGCTTCTCGTCCACGACGAGCCTGACCGAGCGTTCGACGTCCTGGCCGTAAAGTATCCCCGAGCGGTAGAAAACGAAGTCACGTCCCTCGATGCGGCCCGATTCGCGCAGAGTCTCTGAAAACAGCCTCAATAGCGGCTCCTGGTGCGGACGAAAATCCGAAAGCAGCGCTATGCGGTAAGGCTTGCGTGGCGTTTGCGCCAGCGCGATATTTCGCAGCGGCCCGGCGCTCACGCCCAGCGCGAGCAGTGCGGCCATGGTGTCACGCCTGTTCATTTGATTCCCCTTTGATTTTCACGGAGCAGTCGAGGCACCGCGGTCGGCTGACGTGACGTGTCTTGCATTTACTCACCTGATCTCCACACGGTCGAGCTCAAGCCCGGTCACGTTGAAGGCGGGCACCGGTTTGTGGAACCCCTTCAGGCTGAGTTCGCCCACTGCCTCGGCTGTTACCAAGCCGTCGACGGCAGCGAAAACCTCCTGCGACACCAGAATCTGGCTTGCCCTTGCGTTGCCGCACAGCCGGTTGGCGAGGTTGCACACCGAGCCTATGGCGCCGTAATCGCGGCGGCCTTCGAAGCCTATCGTTCCCAGCGTCGCATATCCCTGGGCGATACCGATGCCCATGTGCAGGTCAAAGCCACGTTCCCTCCAGGCCTGCGCAAGCCCGGCGAATGCGGCTTGCATCCGAACCGCCATTTTTACGGCTACTCCCGCGGGATTTTCAATTTCCACCGGGTCGTTGAAGAAAATCATGATGCCGTCGCCGGAAAAATGCTCGACCGTACCGTTGTGCGCCATGATCAGACTGCCCATTTCAGTGTGATATTCGCGCAGCACGGCCATCACTTCCTCGGGGTCGGCGGTCTCGGTGAATGCGGTGTAGCCACGCAGGTCGAGAAATACCACGGTAATTTCGCGCCGGTGGCTTTTCAGAGGATCGTCGCCGCTGCCCAGGGTTCGGCTCACGATCAGGTCAGCGATCTGCGGCGAAAGGAAACGCTTCAGCCGCCTCATCTGCTCGATCTCGCGCACCCCGTCCGCGACGCGCTGCTCCAGCGTGCGGTTCCAGTCCACCAGTTCGCGCGACTGCGCCTGCACCCGCTCGTAGAATTCCTTGATGCGCAGCAAAGAGCGCACTCGCGCCAGCAACTCCGGCTGGCTGATCGGCTTGGACAGGAAATCGTCGGCCCCCGCCTCGAGCCCCTTGACGCGCTCCCGCACCGGGTCGAGCGCGGTCACCATCACCACCGGCAGCATGGCGGTTTCCGGCTTGGCGCGGATCGTGCGGCATACCGCGTAACCGTCCAGGTCGGGCATCATGACGTCGAG
>JAENXP010000403.1 GCA_016649475.1 Burkholderiales bacterium
ATCTGATCATCGTATTGGGCATCAGGCCCTTGATCGTATAGACCGTCTTGCCCGATTCGAACGCCGGCAGGATTTGCGGTTCGGGTGTCATTTTCGCGCTCCCGATGATGTCCGAGATCTGCGTCCCGACGCCCCAGTTCCGCAGGTCCTGCGGCCACTCGATGCGCAGGCTCTCCTGCTCCAGCTTGCCGGTATTGCCAATGGAAAACTCATAGTGGAAGGTGCATGTCCGCTCGTCATCCATGTCAGCGCAATACGCGACGCTTACACCACCGCTGTGCAGGACTTCGTAACTAGGCGACAGCAGTGTCTGGCTCAGAATAATGCCCACCACGCCGACAAGCCCACTGGCTCCGGCAATCCAGCGGGCCATTCCTTGCGGCGCAAAGTCGCGCCAATTCATCTTTGGCCGCAGGGGCGGCAAGTGCGCTGGGGTGGCGTTTCCAGTGCAGCGGCGGCGGGCGAGCGCGCACCGCGCCCGCCAGGCGCCCGAGTTCCCCCCGAGGGCGGCAAATTCGACTTCACCCGCAAAGTATCTGCGCGTATTGCGGCCGCGGTCAATCGCAGATCTCTCGCGCAGTGAAGGCGGGCTCAGGCTATGCGAAAATACCGCCTGAACAGCCCGGTTAGCTCTGCGAGAGCGCACACATGGTGCGCAAGGTTCTGGCTTTTTGGCAGTGGGCATTTTCCCGGGGATCGGTAAGGCGGGCGAGGGGGCGTGAATGAGAGCAATTTTCCTGATCGTCTTCTGGATGTCGACGCTGTCGGCGTCGGCCTACGCCAAGATGCCGGGCGAGGTCGACGAGGGTGGCTTGCTGCGCGAAGCCTCGCTGTATGGGTTCTCCGGCGACTATCGCAAGCTGTCCGAGCTGCGCGGTAAGCCGCTGATCATCAATGTCTGGGCCAGTTGGTGCGGTCCTTGCCGGGCGGAGATGGGGTCGCTGGAACGGCTTTCGCGCCGTTTCAATGGGAAACAATTCAATATCATCGGCGTTTCGACCGATGACTACCCCAACCTGGCCGCGGAATTTTTGCGGCAGACCAAGGTCACCTTCGACAACTATCACGACAGGAACCTGCTGCTCGAATCGATGCTGGGTGCCAACACTATTCCCCTGACCGTCCTGGTCGACGCGCAGGGTCGCGTGCTCAAAAAAGTCCGGGGTTCGAGGCAATGGGACAGCCCAGAATCTCTGGATCTGATCGGAAAAGCGTTCCGCAAGAAGCTGTGAGCCCGCCGACATTGCGCGGAATTCTCGCGGCCGCGCGGTGGCAGCGCGTGCTTGCCGTGATCGTGCTGTTCATGATCGGCTCTGTCGCTTTCGATCTTCCGACACGTGTCGACAGCTGGAGCAGCCAGACCGGCGTGATGCGTTTCGGGGCGTTCCATTTCAGCTTTCTGGCTCTGGCGGGGTGGAGCGGGCTGTATCATTTGCGGCGCGCCGACTGGGTTGCGGTGCGCGGCGCTCCAAGGCGCCGCAGTTGAGCGCAGGACCGCGCGCGCCACCTTCGCCGGAACGATATCCACACGACGTACAGGGTTAGCGACAGGCCCGGACGGGACGGGGCGGGGTCGAAAAGGGTAGAATTGTAATTGCATTTAAATCCGAATTTCCAATCTATACGGGGTGATATCGACATGCGCAAATACCTGCATATCAATCTTGGCGACCGCTCGGTCAAATCCGACGAATTGCACGGCGAGGACATCATTCGTGCCGGTCGCTATTTGATCGCCAAAACCCTGCTCGATCTCGGCGCAGCCAAAGTCGACCCGCTGTCTCCGGACAATCCGCTGATCTTCTCCGCAGGTCCGTTCGCAGGGACCAACTTCTCCAACGCCAACCGGCTCAGCGTCGGCTGCAAGAGTCCGTTGACGGGCGGCATCAAGGAGGCCAACTCGGGCGGCACATTCGGCTTCGCCATGGGCCAGCTGGAGATCGCCGGATTTACCCTCTATGGCGCATGCAAGGACTGGGTGGTGATACGCATCACCAAAGAGGGCGGGATTACCTATGACAGCGCTGAACCCTACATGGGCAAGGGCAACAACGAGGCGGCCGAACTGCTGTTTGAAAAATACGGCAAGAAGATCGCCTTCTCGCTGTGCGGCCCGGTGGGGGAGTACCTGGGCCTGATGGCCGGCATCGCATTCACTGACACCGATGGCCGGCCGTCGCGCCTGTCCGCGCGTGGCGGCGTCGGCGCCGTCATGGGCTCGAAGAAGGTCAAGGCCATAGTCATCGACGTGCACAAAATGCCCACTTTCCACGACCGCAAGAAAGTGATGGGCGCGATTCGCGAATACGGTGCGCGCCTCGGGAAGGAGCCGGCAATCAACACTTTCAAGACTACCGGTACGGCGATGATGGGCGATATCACCAACCGCATCGGCGGGCTGCCGGTGCGCAATTTCAGCAGCGGCCGTCTGGTGGAAGCTTCGGAAGGCCCGCTCCAGCTCGGCGGCGACTTCATCCGCGAGCTCAATTCCAGCCGTGGCGGGCACATCTCGCACGCCTGCATGCCCGGATGCATGATCGAATGCAGCAACGTCTATGTCGACGAGAGCGGCAAGGAATTGGTATCGCCGCTGGAATACGAGACCCTTGGCCTGATGGGTAGCAATTGCGGCCTCACCCACCCGGACCAGGTGGCGAGAGTCAACGCCGTCGCCAACGATCTGGGCATAGACACCATCGAGGCCGGCGCCACGATCGCGGTGCTGATGGAAGCAGGACTGGGCAAATTCGGCGACGAAGCTTTCATGCACGCGGCTCTGGATGACATCCGCCAGGGCAACGAGCGCGGCCGTATTTTCGCGCAGGGCGCGGCGCGTGCGGGCGCTCACTACAAGGTTGCGCGCATTCCGGTGATCAAGAAGCAAAGTATCAGCGCCTACGATCCGCGCGTGATCGAAGTGACGGGCATTTCCATGATGATCACGGCTCAGGGCGCTGATCACACCGCTGGCAATCTGCCGGTGTTCGACTGCAAGGACAAGACCACGGCGCAGTTGTGCGAGGCCAGCCTGGGCATCCAGACCGCTTGCGCTGCAGTCGATTCCATCGGACTGTGCATCTTCGGGCGTTCGGTTACCAGCGTGAGCTCGGAGCTCATCGTCACGGCGCTAAACGACGCGCACGGTACCAAGCTGGAGCCGTCGTTCATGCAGACTCTGGGGCGCGAAGCGCTGAAACTGGAGTGGGATTTCAACAAGGCAGCCGGTTTTACCGAAAAGGACGACGAGCTGCCGGACTTCTTCTACAACGAGCCGCTCGCGCCGAGCAACAAGGCCGCGCGCCATCGCAGCGCCGAAGTCAATCAGAGTATGCGCGAGTTGATGGGCTGACTCCGGGCAAGGAGCCTCACCTTGGCCGCTGCGCCGGGCGAGCGCCGGCGCGCGTCTTGATCGGGGTAGGAATAAGGATCATGCCGCGCCGCACCAATGCCGTTCGTCGCGCACCTTTCAAGCCAGGACGGCAATTTCCGAGGCAGCTTGCGCCGTGAATGCCTAGCACGCCGCTCGCGCCGGCGTTCCTTTCAAATAGCCTTGCCGTAAGCTTGCCGTAAGCTTTTATGTATATTGTCCACAA
>JAENXP010000779.1 GCA_016649475.1 Burkholderiales bacterium
CAAGGCAGGGGCGCTGGACGCGGCCGATATTGCGCTGATGAACGCGCTGACCAAACGTCTGGCGGCGCTGGATCAGCCCCCGGGCGCCAACCGCCCTGTGGTATAATCGACGACTTTTTTCCAATACTTCACCGACTTAGGATTAGCTCATGGCCGCACATCAAGCCAAGAAAACCGCCACCGCAAAAGCCAAAGCCGCCAAGCCGAAGGCTGCGCGCACGAACATCAAGGCGGCATCGCCACAGAAGAAGAAACCCGCGGTCGCGAGCAAGCCCCTGGCCAAGAAAAAGCCTCTGGCCAGTAAAGCCAATCCTTCCGCAAAGAAGGCACTCAAGCCTGCTGCGGCCAAACATGCGGCCAAACCGGCGGCACCGGTCAAGCAAAAAGCCCAGCCCGCCAAGGTTCAGGCAACTGACAAGGGCAAACCTGCGGCCAAGCCGCCGGTAAAAGAAAAAGCCGTGCAGCCGGAGGCCGTCGCAGCGAAGACGCAGCAGACGGCCAAGCAAATCGCCAGGCAAATCGCCAAGCAACAGGCGGCGAAACTCACGGCGAAGCAGAAGCAGGATCTGCGCCGGGGCGAGCAAAAGCCCGAGGACGTGGAGGCGCGGCGCACACGGCTGAAGAACCTGATCAAACTCGGCAAGGAACGGGGCTTTCTCACCTACTCCGAAATCAACGACCATCTGCCCGACGACCTGGTGGATGCGGAGCAGATCGAGTCCATCATCACCACCTTCAGCGACATGGGCATCCAGGTCTACGACGCGGCTCCGGATGCGGAAACGCTGCTGATTTCGGAGAACGCGCCCGCGGCCGTTCCCGACGAAGACGCGGAGGAAGAAGCCGAGGCGGCGCTGTCCACGGTCGATCCCGAGTTCGGCCGCACCACCGACCCGGTGCGCATGTACATGCGCGAAATGGGCTCGGTCGAGCTGCTTACGCGCGAGGGCGAAATCGAGATCGCCAAGCGCATCGAAGACGGCCTGAAGCACATGATCCAGGCGATTTCCGCCTGCCCCACCACCATCGCCGAAATTCTCGCGCTCGCCGCCAAGGTGTCGCGCGACGAGATGCGCATCGACGAACTGGTCGACGGACTCATCGACCCGAACGCGAAGAGCGAGCCGGTGGCTGAAATCACGGAAGAAGCAGTAGAGGAAGAAGAGGACGAAGAGCTGGACGAGGAGGCGCAAAACGCCGCCATCTCGGCGAGCCTGCAACAGCTCAAGGAGGATTCGCTCGCACGCTTCAATGTCATCCAGCGCCTGTTCGAGCGCAAGAAGTCGGCCCTGGTGAAGCATGGATCGCGCAGCAAGGAGTACCTCAGGATTCGCGACAAGATCTGGGACGAGCTGCTGAACATCCGCTTCTCCGCGCGCATCGTCGAGCGCCTGTGCGACTCCCTGCGCGGCCTGGTGGAGGAAACGCGCCGCCACGAGCGCCACATCCAGCAACTGTGCGTGACCAAGAGCAACATGCCGCGGCCGCACTTCATCAAGGTGTTCCCGGGCAACGAGACCAACCTGCGCTGGGTCGGCAACGAAATCAACGCGCGCCACCCCTACAGCAACCTGCTTGCGCGCCACCAGCCGGCGATCATGGAAAACCAGCAGAAGCTGCTGGACCTGCAGGCGAAGATCGGCATTCCGCTGAAGGAACTCAAGGACATCAACAAGCAGATGTCCACGGGCGAGGCCAAGGCGCGCCGCGCCAAGCGCGAGATGACCGAAGCCAACCTGCGCCTGGTGATATCGATCGCCAAGAAATACAC
>JAENXP010000706.1 GCA_016649475.1 Burkholderiales bacterium
CAAAATGACTTTTGTTACGGGCTCTAAGGACAAACCGCTTTGAGCACAGACCTGCTGGAAACCCTGGAAATCGAGACTGCGCCCAATCCCGGCGCCAGCATCATCTGGCTGCACGGCCTCGGGGCGGACGGCAACGATTTCGCGCCCCTGGCCGATGAAATCGAACTGCCCCTCGCCGTGCGCTACATCTTCCCGCATGCCCCGATGATGCCGGTGAGCATCAATGGCGGCTATGTAATGCGCGCCTGGTACGACATCAGCGATGCCGCCATACGGCGCGAGGACGAGGACGGCGTGCGCGACTCGCAAAAACGCGTGGAGGCCTTGCTCGCGCAGGAAAAATCCCGCGGCGTCGGCGCAAACCGCATCGTGCTCGCCGGCTTCTCCCAGGGCGGCGCCATCGCGCTGCAGACCGGGCTGCGCCACGCCGAACGCCTGGCGGGGATCATGGCCCTCTCGACCTACTTGCCGCTGGCAGAAAAGCTCGCGGCCGAAGCGAGCCCGGCGAACCGCGAGGTATCGATTTTCATGGCGCACGGCAGCTCCGACCCGATGATTCCCTGCGCCCGCGCTCGGGATTCGCGCGACCTGCTGCTACAGCAGGCTTACGCCGTCGAGTGGCACGAGTACCGGATGCAGCACGCGGTGTGCCCGCAGGAAATCGCCGACATCGGCAGCTGGCTCAGGCGCGTGCTCGCGTGAAACCGGCGGCGCAGGGCAATTGCCTTGCCGTCGCGCCTCAGCGCGGCCGGCGCGCAGCCTCGTAGAGCGGCGTCACGCTGGGCAACAGCGCCTGGATCTCCTGCACGCGGTTCGATTCGGCCGGGTGGCTGCTGAGAAATTCGGGCGAACCCCCGCCGCTATTGGCTTTCATCATTTTCTGCCACAGCGAAACGCCGGCGCGCGGATCGTAGCCTGCACGCGCGCTGAGCTCCAGGCCGATGCGGTCGGCCTCGCGCTCGTCGGCGCGGCTGAACCGGGTCGCGATCAGGGCCTGATAGGCGACGCCCGCAAGGTCCGCCGAACTCTGCCCCAGGCCCAATAGCGCCGCGCCGATGCCGATCGCGGTTTGCGCCGCGAGCGCCTGCGACACCTGCTCGCGCGAATGCTCGCGCAGCGCGTGCGCGACCTCGTGCCCCATCACGACCGCGATCTCGTCGTCGCTCAATCCGAGCTGCTGGATCAGGCCCGAATAAAACATGATCTTGCCGCCGGGCATGCAGAACGCGTTGAGTTCCTTGCTGCTGATCACGTTCACTTCCCACTTCCAGCCCGGGGCGTCGCGACGGAACACCGCGGTTTGCGGCTCGATGCGCCCGGCCACCGCACGCACGCGCGCAAGCATCGCGCCATCCTGGTTCAGCGTTTTCTTCTTGGCCGATTCCGACAGCAGCCTGGAATAGCTCTGCGAGGCCATCTGGTCGAGTTCCTGCGACGAAACCAGCAGCAACTGTTTGCGCTCTGCGCCGACCACACCGCCCGAAGTGGTCGTCTGGCAGCCCCCCAACCCCGCGGCTACGGTCAGACCTAGCGCAAGTACAAGGATACTTCGGGCCATGCGTGACATTCCTCTGGCGCAGCCAGGGTTCAATGCACTAGCTGATTGATTTCGATGATGGGGAGCAGGATGGCGAGCACGATCAGCAGCACTACCCCGCCCATCACCAGAATCATAACCGGCTCGAGCAGGGTCAGGAACACCGCCAGGCGCCGCTCCAGCGACTGGGTTTCGAGCTGTGCGGCACGCTGCAGCATCTGCTCCAGCTTGCCGCTCACTTCCCCGCTGGCGACCAGATGCACCATCAGCGGCGGAAACACTTTCGTCGCGCCGAGCGCGCGCGCCAGGCTCTCGCCTTCGCGCACGCGTTCGATCGCGCCTTCGATGGCCTCGCGCATCACCGTGTTGGTCATCACGCGCGCGCCCGAATTGAGCGCCGACAGCAGCGGCACGCCGCCGCCCACGAGGATGGCGAGCGTGCTGGCGAAACGCGAGGTGTTGACGCCGCGAATCAGCGACCCCAGCCAGGGCATGCG
>JAENXP010000174.1 GCA_016649475.1 Burkholderiales bacterium
TATAGGGGCGGGTAACTCGGTAGCCTGCGAATCGGCCCCGTTATTTTGTGCGAAACTGTGGTTAGACCTAGAGGAAATTCGGGACAACAGATGCTTGAAAACGGCGGGCACGCTTCAGGGCGAACGCCCCGGACACCGGCACAGGAAATGGAAGAACTGGAGCGCGGGAGCGCTGACCTCGCGCGCCTGAACGAACGTCAGCAGGATCTCGATCGTTTCAGGACGGAATTTCTCGCCAACCTCTCTCGCGAATTTAGCGCGCAATTGAGTCTGCTGCTCGGCTCTCTCGAGTTGCAGTTGAATAGCCCGTCGCCGGCACCCGCGCCGGAGGGACGCGCCGCGCTGGAGGTTGCCTGGCGCAATGCACTGAGCTTGCGCAAACTCGGCGACAAGCTGGCCAATTTCCTCGATGTCGAAAGCGGCAGCGCCGGCGCGGACCGCGAAGCTATCGATCTCGCCGCGCTCACCGCGGAACTCGCCGGCCAGTTTCGCCCGGCCTGCGACTGGGCGGGTCTGCGCCTCGTCGTGGATTGCCCGCCGCTGCCCGCGCCAGCCCACGTAAACAGGGAAATGTGGGAAAAAGTCGTCGTCAATCTGGTTGCCAACGCGTTCAAGCTCACGGTCGAGGGAACGATCGAGGTGCGGCTGCGCGCTCAGGACGGCACCGCTTGCTTGAGCGTTCGCGACAGTGGAACCGGAATCGCCAAGAGCGATCTGCCTTACCTGTTCAGCCGGCTCCAACCTGCCGCCATGGCGCAAGCCGGCGCTTCCGACGATTTTGGCACCGGGCTGGCGCTGGTAAGCGAGTTGGTGCAGCGGCACAATGGATCGATCGAAGTGCACAGCGAACCCGGAAGCGGCAGCACCTTCACCGTCCTGCTCCCGCTCGGCGCCGAGGACGCGAGCGATCAGCGCAGCGCAGGGACAGGCAGGGAGAACGCGCCTGCAGCGGCGACCCCGCGCGCAAGCGTGCGCGCCGTCGCGACCCTGCCCGGAACGCCCGGCGCCGCAGTGCCGGCGAATAAGTCAGTGTCGACGGCCACAGGGCAAGCCGGCGCGCAGGGGCGTATCGTGATAGCGGAAGACAACGCCGACTTTCGCGCTTATCTCACGACTCTGCTGCAGGGCGCCGGTTTTGAAGTCGACGCGCATTCGGACGGCGCCGCGGCGCTGGCGGCCTGCATGGCCCAGGCGCCGGACGCCCTGATATCCGATGTGTCGATGCCCGGCCTCGATGGTTTCAAACTGATCGAGCGCCTGCGCGCCGAGGAGAATACCGCTTTGATGCCGGTACTGCTGTTGTCCGGCCGCGCCAATGAAGACGAGCGTATCGCCGGAATTGCGGCGGGTGCGGACGAATACCTGGTCAAGCCCCTGGGAGGGCGCGAGCTCGTGGCCCGGGTAGAGGGCGCGGTGCGCCTGGCACGGCTGCGCCGGGAAACTGCGCGGCGCGAGCAGGCCGACTTCGAGTCCCTGTTTTCCATGGCGCCGGACGGGATCATCGTAGTCAGCCCCGAGGGCAAGGTGCTGACCGCGAACGAACGGGCGCAGAAATTGTTTGGATACTCCGAACAGGAATTCCGGAACCTGGAGATCGAGGCGCTGCTACCTGCGCATTTCAGGCGGGTTCACGTAGAGCATCGCAAAGCCTACACGCGGGCGCCATCGCCACGGCTGCAGGGAGCAAACCGGGAACTGCGCGCCTCGCGCCGGGACGGGAGCGAATTCATCGCTGAAATCGGACTGGCGCCGCTGCATTTCAAGAATCAGGCCTGTACGGTCGCGAACGTGCGCGACGTGACCGAACGCAAGCAGCTGGAAGTCGAGCGCGCCGAGCACGAGAAGCGGTTCAGGGATTTGTCGCGCAATTTGCTGGACGTGCAGGAGGCTGAGCGCCGGAAACTTTCGACCGAGCTGCACGACCGGAGCAGTCCCGGGCTGGCTGCGATCCAGATCAACCTGAAGATGCTCGGCAATCTTCTGCGCACGAACGCAACCGAGGACCTGGTGGCCCTGTTGGACGATACCGCGGGCCTGATCGCCGACACGACCATCAGCATTCGCGAAATCTCTTCCAACCTGCGGCCGACGGTGCTCGACGACGGCGGCTTGCTGCCCGCGCTGGCCGGATACGCGCAGGAGTTCATGCAGCGCACGGCCATTGCGGTTCACCTGCAAACCGCGGACGCGACGACCGCACTGAGCCCTGCGGTGCAATCCAGCCTGTTTCGCATCATCCAGGAGGGCTTGACGAATTGCGCCAAACATTCCAAGGCCGGCAGTGTCACCATCGGGCTGAGCGTGGACGAAAATTTGGCCAGCTTGACGATTGCCGACGATGGCGCAGGTTTTGATCTCGCGAGGCAGGCCACGCCCGGGCTGGGGCTGTTGACCATGCGCGAACGCGCCGAGTTCGCGGGCGGCAGCTTCAGCATCGAGTCTGCGCCGGGCCAAGGCACGCGCATCCGGGTGCTGGTTCCGGCGCATAATAGTGGCGCTGCCGGGAATTAGCCCCCCCGGTTCCGGACAATGGAAATCATGAGCCTGCGCGTTGCACTGATAGACGACCACCAGCTCTTCCGCGAAAGGCTGCGGGCGCTGCTGGAGGAGGACCGGGACATCGAGATTGTGGCGGAGGCCGGCAGCGGGCAGGAGATTCTCGACATTGCGCCGACAACCGAGATCGACGTGGCCTGCATGGATATCCACATGCCGGGCATCAACGGGATCGAGGCTACCCGGCGCCTGCTCGCCTTCAAGCCGGAAGTCAGGGTGATCGGATTGTCCGCCTATGCCGACCAACATTATGTCGAGGCGATGCTCGACGCAGGCGCGGTAGGCTACTTCACCAAGGGTGATGCTGGAGAGGGACTGCTGCAGGCGGTGCATACGGCAACCCGCGAGCAGCCCTGTTTTGGCGCCGACGTCGCGCCCCCGCCGGCCCCGGGCGCCGCTGCGGCGGCGCAGCCTGACAAGACTACGGATACCGATGTCGCGTCCCTGGGCGCAAAGGAGCTGGAGGTGATGCGCTTGATCGCCAAAGGACTGGCGTTGCCCCAGATCGCAGATTCTCTTGCGATGGATACTGCCATGGTCGGCGTTTATCGCCGCAACATCGTGCGTAAATTGCATCTGGCCGACGATGCCGCGCTGGACGAATACGCGCGCCGCATCGACCCCGACACGAACTGAGCATCAGGCGGAGACGGCTTGCAGCGGATTCCCGTCGGTTGTGCGCTACTGCGCGGCCGGCTCTGCCAAACCCGTTTCGGCCAGCGCGTGCGGAAAATCCGGTCGGGTTAGACGGACTCTACGGTAGTGGTATGCAAAGCGAAGACCGCCAGAACCTCGGTTCCGGCGCCGGCAGTGGCCCTGATCTCCACCGACCCGCCAGCCTGTTTCGCCCGTATCTGCATGCCGAGCAGCCCCAGATTTGCGCTCTCGCCCCCGTCGTACTCGCGTGAGGCGTCGTAATCGAATCCGACACCGTTATCGCGGATCGAAAACTCCAGCGTATCCTCGCTTTGGCGCAGATCGATCCAGACCTCGCTCGCATTCGAATGTTCCAGGACGTTGCGCAGCCCCTCCTGCAGCAAGCGGAAACAGGCCCTTTCCACTGCTCGGGGCGGCCGCACTTCCGGTTTCGATGCATCGAAATGCAGCTTCCAGCCACCCGCCGCGGCCTGCCTCTGACTGTAACCGCGCACCGCCGCATACAGACCCAATTGGGTCAACTCCGGGGGCTCGAGATCCAGCACCAATCTGCGCACCCGCTCCGTAGCATGCACGGCCATCGCGAGCGCCTCGTCGCGGGGGACCGCCGCCTCGGAGCCACTGTTGCCGGATAGCGACATTTGCAGATACAACTTCAAGGTCGTCAGTTCCTGGCCCAATTCCTCGTGCAATACATAAGCGATTTCGCGACGCTCGTCCTCCTGCGCGGTAGCCAGCCGTCCGCCGAGCGACTCCAACTGGCGCACGAGTTGCTCGCGCACCTGTTCCGCCTGCCTGCGCTCGGTAATGTCGCGCAGGATTACCGTGAGCAATTTGTTGGGGCCGGTGCCGGATTGCGACACCGAAGCCTCGAGCGGAAACTCCTCGCCGCTTGCGCGCAGCCCGTAGATCAGACCGTAAGTTCCCATCCTGCGCTGGGTCTGCCCGCTTGAATCGAAATCGGCAACCTGGTGCGCGTGCCGCGCGCGGAATCTTTCCGGCAGCAGCACGTTCAGGTGTTGACCAATGATATCGTCGGCGCTGCGGCCGAAAATCCGCTCTGCCGCGGCGTTGAACAGCACGATGCGCTGCTCGGCGTCGGTGCTGACTATACCCTCGCCTACGGTCTGGTAGATGCCATCGAGCCGTTCGGTGCTGTCGCGCAGCGCTGCGTTCGACTGCCTGCGCGAGATGATTTCCGCCTGCAGCGACCGATCCAGCCGGCCGCGCTCCTCCACGAGCCTATTGAAGTCGGCGATCAGCTCGCCTATTTCGTCCTGGCGGGTGACAGGTATTGCCGCCATTGGAATTTCGCCTTTGGTCATGCGCCGCATCGCCTTGCCGGCCTGCGCCAGCGGCGCAAACTGGCGCGCCAGGAAGAATCGCAGGATCAGCGCTACGGCCAGCGATATCAGCAATGCCGCCAGGTAGATGTGGCGCTTGAGCGACGCGATAGGTGCAAACAATTCTGTCGTGGGATTCGATGCGATGACGAACCAGCCCGTGGTCTCCATCTTTCGCGCGACCGACAGTATCCGGGTTCCAATCGAGGCCTGGACGATTTCCGCCCCCTCGTATCCCTGTTCAAACCGCCGGTCGAGCAGCGGAATAATGCCGTGTCCGGGCAGCACGGCGCCGACCCGCCTGCGGTCGGTGGCCGCGAGTATGCGGCGATCCGTGGGCGACACCACCAGGAACCAGCCCGTACGTCCAACCCTGAGCTTTTCGATTTGACCGAAACTCAGGGGATCGGAAAGCAGGACCGAGCCCACCAGGGCACCGGCGATGGCACCAGTACCGTTACGCAGCGGAACGGCAATTGCCATCGTGGAGTTGCTCTGTCCGATGTCCTCCGGTGCGGGTTCGCCGATAACCGGCTTGCCGGTGGCGACGAGTTTGCGAAAATACCCGAGATCCGCGACCGACGCGCCCACCTGCACGAACCGCGCAGGATAACCTGCGATGATTGTTCCCTTTGCGTCTGTGACAAAGCAATCGTGGGGAACCACTGCGCTCGAGTCGGCAAACTGATCGAGGGCGTGGTCCGCCTTGACCGGATCGGCCAGGATTTCCGGGCTGAGCGTATCCGCCAAGTGCGCGAGCGTATTGACATACAGGCGGACGTCGCGATCGAGGTCGGCAGCCACATTGGTTGCTTCGCTCGAGAAGTTATCCGAGAGCAATTGCGTAAGGTCGCGCTCCAAAGCCGCGGTGGTGCTCAGCGCGAGCGCCCAGATACCGGCGACAAACAGCGACACGACCAGCAACACCACGCGTGCCGTCAGGGTCAGCGTGTTCGCAAGGCCGAAAAGGTCCCGCCAGAACCGGCCCATGACCTGCACGGGCGCAAAATTCCGGATTCGAGAACTAGGGCGCGGTCCCTCTTGCGACGTATCATCCAATGGCGAACGCTCTGATCAGATTACAATTCGGTGCTATCGACCCCTCACATGCGCCGCCGATAATAGCCCTGCCGCCGTCGCAATAGCGGAAGGTAGCAGAGGGCCCAATCCTGAGATTAGGGGCCCGCGGAGCTTGCGTCACTACGTAGTTCACTGTATCACCACTTACTGTTGATTGCCCATCCCGCCATCGGCTGGATGCGGCGCCAGCAAGAATGCAGTCGCGACAGCGCAGATGACGGCGCGATCTCCGGCGCCGATTTATCGCCGGATCAAGCGCGATCGCCTGGGCCATAGCAATACAGCGGCCGTAAGCAGCCGCTGTTGCCGCCATTCTTGGTCTCCA
>JAENXP010000119.1 GCA_016649475.1 Burkholderiales bacterium
CTTGGTTGCCTTTTTCATAACCCTGTTTTCTGAACGGATGTGCTTTTCATCCGTTCAGAAAACAGGGTTGGCGCGCGAAGCGCGCAATGATCGCGCACCGACAACGGCGCACGTGGCAGCTTACGTCGATCTGCAGCGCCAGAACTTGCGCGGACGGCGGCCCGTCCGCGCGGATCGCAGAATGCGCACGGATGAAAAACACATCCGCGCGCATTCTACGATCTTGTATAAAACCTACCCCCAAGCCCTTGGTGCTGTTATTCAGGCTCGCCGCCAGGTCGTTCCCTGCGGCGTATCCTCGAGCACGATGCCATCGGCCAGCAGATCCGTGCGGATGCGGTCGGCTTCGGCGTAGTTCTTCGCCTTCTTGGCTAGGGCGCGGTCTTCGATCATTTGATTGATTTGGTCGCTGCCCAACGTTGCCGAGGGCATACCGACGTTTGTCCGCCCGGTTCCCGTTGCCTGCGTCGGCTCCATCCGGGCCGCGCCCGATGCCGCGCGCCCCTGAAGGAACGCGCTCGGATCCCGACCGAGCAGGCCGAGGATCCCGCCCAGCGCCCGGAGCAGGCCCGAGGTCTTCCCCGACTTGCTGCGATTCGACTCGGCCGCAAGCTCAAACAATACGGCGATCGCTTCCGGTGTATTGAAGTCGTCATCCATCGCCGCGCGAAACCGCGCCGCATAGGCATCGGTCCAGTCGATGGCGCGCTCAACGCGCGGGGCGTCCTTCAACGCAGTGTAAAGCCGCGTCAGCGCGCTCTTGGCGTCGTCCAGATGCCGGTCGGAATAGTTGAGCGCGCTGCGGTAATGCGCGCGCAGGATGAAAAAACGCACCACCTCGGCGTCGTACTGCTTCAACACTTCGCGAATGGTAAAGAAGTTGCCGAGCGACTTGGACATCTTCTCGTCGTCGACACGCACAAAGCCGTTGTGCATCCAGTAGTTCACGAAAACCTCCCCGTTCGCGCCCTCGGACTGCGCGATCTCGTTCTCGTGATGGGGAAACTGCAGGTCCTGGCCGCCGCCATGGATATCGAAATGCGAGCCTAGCAATTTGCAGGACATGACCGAGCACTCCAGGTGCCAGCCGGGGCGGCCTTCGCCCCAGGGCGACGCCCAGGCGGGCTCGCCCTCCTTGCCCCGCTTCCACAGAACGAAGTCGAGCAGGTCGCGCTTGCTCGGGTCGGCTTCGACGCGCTCGCCCGAGCGCAACTCGTCCAGCGTCTTGCCCGAGAGCTTGCCGTAGCCGGGAAATTTGCGCACGGCGAAATTGACGTCGCCGCTCTCGGCCTGATAGGCCAGATCCTTGGCCTGCAAGGTCTGGATCATGTCGAGCATGCCGCCTACATATTGGGTGGCGCGCGGCTCGTGATCGGGTTTTTGCACCCCCAGGGCCGCAGCATCCTCATCCATGTAGGTGATATAGCGTGAGGTAAGCTCGCCTATGGTCTCGCCATTCTCGACGGCACGGCGGATGATCTTGTCGTCGATGTCGGTAATGTTGCGCACGTAGGTCACTTCGAACGCGGAGGCGCGCAGCCAGCGCTGCACCATGTCGAACACAACCATGACGCGCGCATGGCCCAGATGGCAGTAATCGTAGACGGTCATGCCGCATACGTACATGCGTACCCTGCCCGGCTCTATCGGGACGAAATCCTGCTTGCCACGAGCAAGGGTGTTGTATATCTTCAGCATGCGCAAAAATCTGCCGGGATGCGGTCGGCTGCGCCGCGCCTTCCGCGGAAATGCAGCGCCACCGCCGGGGCTTTGACAGTGGCCACTATGAAGGTTCGGGCGTTCTTGTTAGAATGTAAAGTTGGTTCCACTTGCGCGAGAAAGTATAACACAATGCACTCCTTCATTCGCCGCACGGCTCTTAGCCTAAGCCTGATATTGGCTACTGCCGTGGTCCATGCCGACGAGTTGCAGGACATCACGCGCATGATGCGGCAGGGCCAGTTGCCCCAATCTCTGGAGCGCGTGGACAAGTATCTGGCTGGCAAGCCGCGCGATGCGCAGGGGCGCTTCCTGAAAGGCCTGATTCTGACTGAGATGAACCGCGCAAGCGAGGCCATACAGGTGTTTTCCAAGCTGTCCGAGGACTACCCCGAACTGCCCGAGCCTTACAATAATCTGGCGGTCCTCTACGCTTCGCAGGGTCAGTACGAAAAAGCCAGGATCGCGCTGGAGAGTTCGATACGCACGCACCCGAGTTACGCCACCGCGCACGAGAATCTGGGCGATATATACGCCAAGCTCGCCAGCCAGGCCTACGATAAGGCCCTGCAACTCGACTCCTCAAACACCGGCGCCAAGACCAAGCTGGCGATGATAGGAGAGTTGATCGGCGGCGAAACGCGCGCCGCGCGCGCGCCGGCACGCACAGAACCGGTCAAAACAGCCGAGGCGGCGCCTGCCAAGGCAGCCGAGCCCAAAGCCGCTGAACCCAAAGCCGCGGAACCCAAAGCCGCCGAGCCCAAAGCCGCGGAACCCAAAGCCGCGGAACCCAAAGCCGCTGAACCCAAGGTCGCTGAACCCAAGGTCGCTGAACCCAAGGTCGCGGAACCCAAGGTCGCTGAGCCTGCGACCAAGGCCCGCGGCGGGTCGGGCGCCGAAACCGATGAGCTCATCAAGACAGTGCGCGCCTGGGCCAGCGCCTGGGCCGGTAAGGATGTAGCCGGTTACCTCGAGCACTATGCCAAGGACTTCAAAACACCCAAGGGCGAGTCGCGCGACGACTGGGAAAAATTGCGCACGCGACGCATCAGCGCACCGAAGAAAATCGAAATCGACATCGAGTCGCCCAAGGTCAGCATCAGCGGCGACAACGCTGCGAGCGTCACTTTCCGCCAGGTTTACAGTTCCGATATAGTCAAAGCGACGGGAACCAAAACGCTGGTTATGGTCAAAAGCAATGGAAAGTGGCTGATACATGAAGAACGGGTTAACTAATTGATGCGGCTGCGGCGCGGACTCTCGAACACGCTACTGGCAGGGGCATTGGGCCTAGCCAGCGTTTTCTTGCTTTCACCTGAGCCGGCCCAGGCGGAGCAAAGCACCGACGATCTGCTGGGCAAGGTATTCGAGGAGATAGAGAGCAATCACCTCGATCTGGCACTCAATCATGTTGAAGCGCTGCTCCGGGCCAAGCCCAATTTCCGTCTGGCCTACCTGATCAAAGGCGATCTGCTGCTCGCCCGTGGCCGGGAACTCAAGGCATTTGGAAACGCGCCCCAGGGATCGAGCCGGCGGCTCGATGACTTGCGCGCCGAAGCACTGGTCCGCCTGCATGCCTACCGCGACCGCCCTTCGCAGGACCGGGTGCCGCGCTACCTGATGCAACTGCGCGAGGATCAGCGCTATGCCATCGTCGTCGACAACAAACGCTCGCGCTTGTATCTGTACCAGAACGAGAATGGCCGGCCTCGCTTCGTAGCGGACTATTACATCAGCACCGGCAAGCGCAGCGGGGAGAAAACGCGCGAAGGGGACGAAAAAACCCCCGTAGGCGTGTACCACGTCACTGCCAGCCTGCCGCGGAGCAAGCTCTCCGACTTCTACGGCAGCGGCGCCTTCCCCATCAGCTATCCCAACGAATGGGACAAGCGCCATGGCAGGAACGGCCACGGTATTTGGCTGCACGGCACCCCCAGCGATACCTACAGCCGCGCACCCCGCGCCAGCAATGGCTGCGTGGTTCTGGCCAACGCAGACCTGGACGCCCTGTCGAAAAAACTCCAGGTCGGACTCACGCCGGTAATCATTAGCGAACAGGTCGAATGGCTTTCGCTCGATGACTGGAACGCCGAGCGCAATGCGCTCAACGCCGAAATCGAGCGCTGGCGCGGCGACTGGGAAAGTCTGGACACCGAACGCTATCTGACCCACTACTCGAAGAAGTTTTCCACCGGCAGGGAGACCTATGCTGACTGGGGGCGGCACAAGCGCCAGGTCAACAGCGGCAAGCGCTGGATCAAGCTGGGCCTGACCAATTTCAGCGTATTCCGCAATCCTGGAAAAGACGAACTGGTAGTGGTGACCTTCGACCAGGACTACCGCTCGAACAACCTGTCCAACACGATGAAGAAACGCCAATACTGGACCAAGGAAGGCGGCAAGTGGCGCATCATTTACGAAGGTGCGGCTTAGCTTTCTGCGGCGCCGACGCGCTGCGGCAGCAGATTCGACGCAGGGTGCGCCGAGAAACACCAGCGGTATCGTGTAAGCTATTTTTTGCCGCGCTTGGCGCCGGCATCCCAATTTATAACCGAAAGGCCATAAACATGCGCTCATTCCCTATTCTGATTTCCAGCCTCCTGCTCTGGTCGGCACAAGCGATTGCCGCCAATCCGGTGGTTGAGATGAAAACCAGCGCGGGCGCCATGCGCATCGAGCTCTACGCCGACAAGGCGCCCAAATCAGTGGAAAATTTCCTGCAGTATGCAAAGGACGGGTATTACGACGGCGTCGTATTTCACCGCGTCATCGACGGCTTCATGATCCAGGGCGGCGGCTACGATACCGACCTCAAAGAGAAAAAAGGCAAGCGTCCGGCGATAGAGAACGAAGCTGGCAACGGGCTGAAGAACGAAGTCGGCACTCTGGCCATGGCGCGTACGTCCGATCCTCACTCAGCCACGGCGCAGTTCTTCATCAACGTAGCCAACAACGGCTTTCTCGATTATCGCGAAGCCACCCGCAGGGGCTACGGCTATGCCGTGTTCGGCAAGGTCACCCAGGGCATGGAGGTGGTGATGGCCGTAGCGCACACTCCCACCGGCCCGGGAGGCTCTTTTGCCAAGGACGTGCCGAAACAAGCGGTCGTCATCCAGTCCGTAACCCTCATTACCGACGAATAGCGAGCACATCATGGTCAAATTGCACACCAATCACGGCACCATCACCCTGGAACTCGACGCGGCCAAGGCCCCCAAGACGGTGGAAAACTTTCTCGCCTACGTCAAAAGCGGGCATTACGACAGTACCGTATTCCATCGCGTCATCGACGGCTTCATGATTCAGGGCGGCGGTTTCGAGCCCGGCATGAAGCAAAAGCCGACAAATGCGCAGATCGAGAACGAAGCGACCAACGGCCTCAAGAACGAGCGCTACACCGTCGCCATGGCACGTACTTCCGACCCTCATTCGGCCAGCGCCCAATTTTTCATCAACGTCAAGGACAACAGCTTCCTCAACCATAGCGCGCCGACGCCGCAGGGTTGGGGCTATTGCGTGTTCGGCAAAGTGGTCGAGGGCATGGACGTCGTGGATAAGATCGAGGGCGTGAAAACCGGCAGCCGCGGCGGTCATCAGGACGTACCGGCCGAAGACGTGATACTGGAACGCGCTGAAGCGATATGAACGCGCTTGCGATACGCAGAATCCGGGGCGCCAAGTCCGACCGACGAGCGCACTGAATTTTTTCTTTCGCGTTCTGCACGCGTAGCCGCTTTCCAGCTTGAGCACCTTGTTCATCTCTGACCTGCACCTTTGCGCCGACCGGCCGCAGAGCAACCGCAGTTTTTTCGGCTTTCTCGAGCACGAGGCGCGCAATGCGCACGCGCTCTATATTCTGGGCGACCTGTTCGAATACTGGGTCGGCGACGACGACCTCGACGATCCGTTCAATGCCACGGTAGTCGGCGCGCTTGCCCGGCTCGTCGACAGCGGCGTACCTGTCTTTCTGATGCACGGCAACCGTGATTTCGTCATCGGCGAAGCCTTCGCACGCGCCAGCGGGGTGACCTTGCTGCCGGATCCCACTCTGGTCGATTTACACGGACAGGCGGTCCTGCTGATGCACGGCGATACCCTGTGCACCCTGGATCTGGAATACCAGGCGTTCCGGCGCGAGGCGCGCAGCCAAGCCTGGATCAGCAGGTTGCTGCAACAACCGCTGGCCGAACGCAAGGCAATGGTCGAAGCCCTGCGCCGCAAAAGCGAGCAGGAAAAGCGCGACAAGCCCGCCGAAATCATGGATGTCGCAGCGGCCGAAGTCCAGGCCACGCTGCGCCGCTACGGCTATCCAATGCTGATCCATGGACATACCCACCGCCCGGCCCGCCATCTACATACGGTCGACGACCATACCTGCGAGCGCTGGGTGCTGGCGGACTGGTATCAGGGCGGCAGCTATCTCGCCTGCGACGAATCAGGCTGTCGCGCGCTGCAGTTGAGCGCGAACTGAACGTTACCGCATTGCGGCGGCATCCGCCCTTACCGGTCTAGCCCGCGCTCGATATCGGTTTGAATATCGCCAAGCGCCTCAAGGCCGACCGCGACGCGCAGCAGCCCCTCTTTTATCCCCGCCGCCTTGCGCGCTTCCGCGCTGATGCGACCGTGCGTAGTCGTGGCCGGATGGGTAATCGTGGTCTTGGTGTCGCCCAGATTGGCGGTGATCGATATCATGCGCGTCGCATCGACCACCCGCCAGGCCGCCTCGCGCCCGCCTTTGACCTCGAACGCCACCACCGCCCCACCCAGGCGCTGCTGCTTTGTGGCGAGCGCAAATTGCGGGTGGGAAGGCAGACCGGGATAGTACACGCGCTCTATGCCGGGGTGCCGTTCCAACCACTGCGCCAGTTGCAGCGCAGCCTGCGACTGCGCGTCCATGCGGATGCGCAAGGTTTCCAGGCCCTTCAGCAGCACCCAGGCGTTGAACGGCGACAGGCTCGGTCCGGCGGTGCGCAGAAAGCCGAATATGCCGTCCATCACCAGTTCGCGCCGCCCTAGCACTGCACCGCCGAGCACCCTGCCCTGTCCATCCAGATACTTGGTCGCCGAATGGATCACCAGATCAGCGCCGAGTCGCAGCGGCAGTTGCAGCGCCGGCGTGCAAAAGCAATTGTCCACCGCCAGCAGCGCGCCGGCATGCCTGGCCACCGACGCAAGGGCCGCGATATCGGCGA
>JAENXP010000587.1 GCA_016649475.1 Burkholderiales bacterium
CGCGCAAGTTCCCCGGATTCAATCAGCTTCTGCAATTCACCAGCACCGCCAACGAGAATGCCCTTGACGAATATCATCGGAAAAGTCGGCCAGCCGGTCCACATCTTGAGCGCGTTGCGTCGGCGCCAATCGCTCAAATAGCTGCCGTATTCCAGATATTCGTAGCCGAGCTGCTGCCCATCCAGGAGCTTCTTCGCCTTTTTCGGCATCGGATTTTGCGCCATGCCGACGACGAGCAGGTCATTCCTGGCGACCGCATCCTTTACCTCCTGCACGATATCGGCATGATTGTTCGCGATGGTTTCGCGTACGGCCGGGTGTATATGCGCTTCGTCGAGAATGCTGCGGCCCATGCTGAGTCTCCTTAATGCAAGGCGGAACGTTCCGGCCCGCGACATATTAACCCAGTCGGTGCAATTGCTGCGCATGCCGGACCGCAGCGACGTCTGTCACTGCGACGGCGTCGCCGCCTGGCACCGTCCTGCGCGCAATATTGGCCAGCGCCGATGGCGCCGATTCCGGATAATGGCGTTTGAAAATGGCAAAGGGAACAACGATGAATGCGCTGCACCAGGATTTGGTACGGATCGTGGGCGAAACGGACGTGCTCAGCGAAACGCGGGACGTGGCGCCGTTCGTGGCCGACGTCCGCGACCGCTACAATGGGAGCGCGCTTTGCGTCGTGCACCCGCGCAGCGTCGACGAGGTCGCGGCGGTAGTCGCCTTGTGCGTGGAACATTCGGTGCCGGTGCAGCCGCAGGGCGGCAACACCAGCCTGTGCGGCGGATCGATCCCGCTTGCCGACGCACGCGGCGTGATCCTCAGCCTGTCGCGGATGCGGCGCATACGCGAGATCGATGCCGCCAACAATTCGATCACGGTCGAAGCAGGTTGCGTGCTCGCCGATGTCCAGCGCGCCGCCGTCGGCGCAGGGCGCTTCTATCCCGTCAGCCTGGGCGCGGAAGGTTCATGCCAGATCGGCGGCAACATCGCCACCAACGCCGGGGGCACGGGTGTGCTGCGCTATGGCAATACCCGCGAAAACGTGCTCGGACTGGAGGTGGTTCTGCCCAACGCCACGGTATGGAACGGATTGCGCGGACTGCGCAAGGACAATACCGGATTCGACCTGAAGCACCTGTTTATCGGATCCGAAGGCTTGCTCGGGATCGTCACCGCGGCCACGCTCAGGCTGCATCCGCTGAATACCCACCATATCGCTGCCTGGCTGGCACCGGCAAGCATCGACGCCGCGGTAGAACTGCTAGGGCTGTTTCAGTCCTCCCTGGGTCCCAAACTTACCGCTTTCGAGATCATGAACAGCGCCCAGCTGCGGATGGTGCTGACACATATGCCCGATCGGCAAAGCCCTTTGGACCCGGCCCGACCCTGGCACATACTGGTCGAACTCGGCGATTCCTCCGACGAGCCGGGGCTGCGAGCCAGTGTCGAGAACCTCCTGCAAGCGGCGATTTCAGACGGACTGCTCACCGATGCCGCGATGGCGAGCAGCGAAGCGCAGCGCGCCGCGATGTGGAACATACGCCACAGCGTGACCGATGCGATCAAGGCGGCGGGAAGAGGCATCGCCCACGACATCGCGGTTCCGATTTCGAAAATACCGGAGTTCCTGCGCCGCGTCAGCCCGGCTCTGGAACAACGGTTTGCGGGTATCCAGATTGTCATCGTCGGCCACCTCGGAGACGGAAATCTGCATTACATCCCGCTGTTCGAATTCGATGCCTGGGACGCATTTGCGGACCCGCAGGCGGTGGTCGATGAAGTGCATCGCATGACATATGGCGTCGCCATGGAGCTCGGCGGCACCTTCAGCGCCGAGCACGGAATTGGCCAGTATCTCCTTGCAGAAATGCGCGAGTACAAGTCGGAAGTGGAACTTTCCCTGATGCGTTCGATCAAGCACGCATTCGACCCGCGAGGCCTGTTCAATCCTGCAAAAGTCATACCGCAATGAGCGCAACGACCTCACACCAGGGAGTAGGCAATCCATGAGCTCGACCGTATTCGATTCCGGGCTGTTCCGCGACATGTTCGGCACGGCGGAGATGCGCGCGATTTTTTCCGATGCCGGCTACCTCGCGCGCTGCCTCGAAGTCGAAGCTGCGCTGGCGCGCGCGCAGGCCGGGATAGGCATGATCCCCGCCGCCGCCGCGCGCGAAATCAGCGCCAAGGCGACGCTCGCCTGTCTCGACCTCGCCGAGCTGAAGCGCGAAACCGAGATCGTCGGCTACCCCATCCTGCCCCTGGTGAAGCAGCTCGCCGCCGCCTGCGGCGGGGACGCCGGCGGCTACGTCCACTGGGGCGCGACCACCCAGGACATCATGGACACGGCGGTAGTGCTGCAACTGCGCGCGGCATTCGAGCTGATCGAGGCCGATCTGAACGAAATCCTCGTGTCGCTGGCATCGCTGGCGCGCCGCTACCGCGATACGCCCATGGCCGGGCGCACCCACTTGCAGCACGCCCTGCCGGTGAC
>JAENXP010000296.1 GCA_016649475.1 Burkholderiales bacterium
CCTAGCACGCCAGACTGGAGCCATTAGAATGAGTACAGACGCACACTGCTGGATGATGACGGCACCCAAGGTCGCGATGGTCCAATCGCCCTTCGATCCGTTCCCGCCGCAAGCCGCCGAGGTGGTAATCGAGGTCGCCGGCTGCGGTGTATGCCACACAGACCTCGGCTATTTCTACGATGGCGTGCGCACCAATCACGCCCTGCCGCTTACTCTCGGCCACGAGATCAGCGGCCGCGTCGTCGCCGCCGGCAGCGGCGCAGAGAGCTGGCTCGGTAAATCGGTGATCATACCGGCGGTAATTCCCTGCGGCGAATGCGATTTATGCAAACGCGGCCGCGCCGCCATCTGCCGCACCCAGAAAATGCCGGGCAACGACATACAGGGCGGCTTCGCCAGCCATATTGCCGTTCCGGCGCGTGGCCTGTGTCCGGTGGACGAACAGCGCCTCGCCGCCGCTGGCCTGGCGCTCGCCGACGTCTCGGTTGTGGCCGATGCAGTCACTACGCCTTACCAGGCGGTGCACCGCGCGGGCGTCACCCCCGGTAGCCTCGCCATCGTCATCGGTGTCGGCGGTGTCGGCGGCTACTGCGTGCAGATGGCCAACGCTTTCGGCGCCAAAGTCGTCGCCATCGACGTCGACCCGGCCAAGCTTGCCGCCATTTCCGAACACGGCGCCGCGCTCACGCTGAATCCGAAGGAGCTCGACCCCAAGGCACTCAAGGGCGCGATCTCCAAATTCGCCAAGGACAACGGCCTGCGCGCGACCGAGTGGTTCATATTCGAGTGTTCCGGCAGCGCCGCCGGGCAGCTCAGCGCCTACGGCCTGCTGGTGCACGGCGCGACGCTGTGCGTCGTCGGCTTCACCATGGACAAGGTCGAAGTCCGGCTGTCCAACCTGATGGCCTTCGATGCGCGCGCCATCGGCAACTGGGGCTGCACGCCCGAACACTATCCGGCCGCGCTGGAACTGGTGCTGGCGGGCAAGGTAAAGGTGAAGCCTTTCGTGGAAATCCACCCGCTCGCAGACATCAATCACGTATTCGAGGCGACGCACCATCGTGAAATCAAGCGCCGCGCCGTCCTGGTTCCCTAACCCCTAAGGAGATTTGATCATGCCGACTACCGCAACCCGGGAATTCAAGAATCACGAACTCGACGAGGACTTTGCGCGCCCGGGCGTGCGCTACGAAAAGCGCCCGGCCAGGACGCCCGACGGCAAGGAAGTGCCGGGCCTGTATAACGCCTGGATCTGGCTCGACAACCCGGGACAGTTCAACTCCTACACCACCGACATGGTGAAGGGCGTGATCCTGGGATTTCGCGCCGCGTCGAATGCGCGCGACGTCAACTGCGTGGTGTTCACCGGCAGCGGCGACAAGGCTTTCTGCACCGGCGGCAACACCAAGGAATACGCCGAATACTACGCCGGCCATCCGCAGGAATATCGCATGTACATGCGCCTGTTCAACGACATGGTGTCGGCAATACTCGCCTGCGACAAGCCGGTGATCTGCCGCGTCAACGGCATGCGCATCGGCGGCGGCCAGGAAATCGGCATGGCCTGCGACTTTACCGTGGCGCAGGACCTGGCGCGCTTCGGCCAGGCCGGTCCCAAGCACGGCTCGGCCCCGATCGGCGGCGCCACCGACTTTCTTCCGCTCATGATAGGCGCAGAGCGCGCCATGGCGGCCTGCGTGCTGTGCGAACCGTTCTCGGCGCACAAAGCCTATCAGATCGGCATGATCACCGACGTGGTGCCGGCACTCAAGGTAGAGGGCAAATTCGTCGCCAATCCCCTGGTCGAAACGAGCAAGATGACCGACGAATTCGGCAAGCTCGTGTTCGGCGACTTCAAGTCCGGCGATGCGGCCAAACAGGGTAAGGCGCTGATGGCCAAGGGCACGGTGGACCTGTCGCTGCTAGACGCCAAGGTCGAGGAACTGTGCGCCAAGATGCTGCTCACCTTCCCCGATTGCACCACCAAGACCATCGAGGAACTGAGGAAGCCCAAGCTCATCGCCTGGAACGCGAACAAGGAAAACTCGCGCGCCTGGCTCGCGCTCAACATGATGACCGAGGCACGCGCCGGCTTTGTCGCCTTCAACGAAGGCACCAAGGAAGACCGCGAAGTCGACTTCATCGGCCTGCGCCAGCGGCTCGCGCGCGGCGAAGGCTGGGGCGACGCACTACACAACGCCATCCAGCCGAAGAACAAGGCGAAGGCCTGAGACCATGGCTACCGAGTCGCCGCTGAAAGTCTGGATCGAGCGCGATGGCGCGCTCCTGCGGCTGCGTCTCGCGCGGCCCAAAGCGAACATCGTCGATGCGGCCATGATCGGGGCGCTGCAATCGGCGTTCGATGCGCACCGCGGCAACAGCGGAATTCTGGCAGTGCTGCTGGATGCCGAAGGACCGCATTTCTCCTTCGGCGCGAGCGTGGAAGAGCATTTGGCTGAGCGTTGTGCAGGCATGCTCGCGAGTTTGCACGCGCTGCTCCTTTCCATGCTCGAATGGCCGGTGCCGGTTCTAGTCGCAGTCAAGGGGCAGTGCCTGGGCGGCGGCCTCGAACTCGCCATGGGCGGCAGCCTCATATTCGCCGCAAGCGACGCCAAGCTGGGCCAGCCGGAAATCCAGCTCGGCGTTTTCGCGCCGGCCGCGTCCTGCCTGCTTCCGCCGCGCATCGGCCAGGCGGCCTCCGAGGACCTGCTCTTCTCCGGGCGCTCCATCGACGCCGGCGAAGCGCTGCGGCTGGGCCTGGTGAGCTCCGTTACGCCCGACGCGGAAGCGGCGGCGCTGGCTTACTTTGATCAGCACCTCGCGGGCAAGAGCGCAAGTTCGCTGGCCTGCGCCGTGGCCGCGGCCCGCGGCGGCTATCTTTTGCGCGTGCGCCGGCGCATCGCCGAAGTCGAACGGCTCTACCTTGAGCGCCTGATGCAAACCCGCGACGCGAACGAGGGTCTGGCTGCCTTCATCGCCAAGCGTCCGCCAAAATGGGAGCACAAATGAGCCAAACCGTCGCACAAATTATCGAGCGTTGTCAGACGCTGTTCGACGACTTGCACTTCAGCGCGGTGAAGGAGTGGAAGGCCGCGGCGCCGGGGCGCAAGGCCATAGGCTTCATGCCGGTCTACGTGCCGCGCGAAATCATCCACGCCGCCGGCATGCTGCCCGTGGGGATCATGGGCGGCGGCGATCAACTCGAAGTGATCCAGGGCGACGCCTATTACCAGAGCTATATCTGCCGCATTCCGCGCTCGACCCTGGAGTTGGGGCTCACCGGACGTCTCGACAGCCTGGACGGCATGCTGTTTCCCTCGACCTGCGACGTGATCCGCAACCTTTCGGGCATGTGGCAGATCCTGTTCAAGGACAAGTACGTCAGGTATATCGACGTGCCGCAGAACTACCAGGACGGCGTCGGCGGCACCTTCTACATTCACGAGATGCAGGTGCTGCGCGAGGACCTCGGCAAAATCGCAGGCAAGCCCATCACCGACGACGCGCTGCGCGCCTCGATCAAGGTCTACAACGAAAACCGGCGCGCGGTGCAGGAACTCTACAAGTACCGCGCGGCCAAGCCCTGGCAGGCGCCGACCTCCGAGGTGTACCTGGTGCTGCGCGCCGGCATGGTGCTGCCGGTCGAGGAACACACGCTGCTGGTGCGCGAGTACATCGCCGCCACCGACGCGGTGGCGCGGCCGGTGCGCGACAACGCCCGCATCGTGCTCACCGGCGCCTTCTGCGAGCAGCCGCCGCTCAGCCTGATCAAGTCGATCGAAATGGCCGGCTGCTACATCGTCGACGACGACTTCATGCTGGTCATGCGCATGCTCATCGACGACGTGATCGAAACCGGCGACCCGCTGGATGAATTGTCGAAATCCTTCCTGCACCGTTCGACGCAGACCTCGTCGAAGTACGACGAATTCAAGAAGGACAAGGGCAAGTACCTGCTCGATTCGACCAAACTGAATGCGGGCGAAGGCGTGATTTTTGCCGCGCCCTCGTTCTGCGACCCGGCCCTGCTCGAACGTCCGATGCTGCAGTCGGTGCTGAACGAGCACAAGATCCCCTACACGGCGTTCAAGTATGCCGAGAACACCGGTCAGATGGCGCCGATCCGCGAACAGGCCGGCACTTTTGCCGATTCAATCAAGTTGTGGAGCGAAGCATGAGCACACCTATCCAGATGACACCGCCGCAGGCCTCGAAAAAGGCCGTTCCGGCCGCGCAGAAGGAAGACGCGATGCTGTTGCAGAAGGAAATGATCAACCGCAACTACCTCGAACTCGCCACCGCGCACCAGAACGGCAAGAAGGTCGCGGCCACTTTCGTGCCGGGCAACCTGAACGAGTTGCTGATGTGTTTCGACTTCGCGCGCAGTCTGCCGGAGACCAACGCACTGCAGAGCGGCATGCGCAAGA
>JAENXP010000830.1 GCA_016649475.1 Burkholderiales bacterium
AAGAGCGATCGTCGCGGCACCCCGCTTGAAGGCGATATTCGTCTCGCTTCGCGTGCCGCTCGGGAAGATCAGGATGATCTCGCCGTGCTGCAGAATTTCAACTGCGGTCTTGATCGAACTTGGCGACGGGTCCGCGCGGTCAATCGGAATAGAGCCAGCGTGCTCCAAGACCCACCTCGCCAGCGGCGGATCGAACAGCCCGTGCTTCGACATATAGCGCAACTGCCTGGGGTACACGGCATTGGCCAACCATAGGCTGTCTGCCCAGCCAACATGATTGCAGGCGATGATCGCACCCGACCCTCCGAGCCGAAGAAGGTCCGGTCGATTGATGATCTCCAGCTTGCCGGCACGCTCGAAAAGAACCTTGAGCCCAGGAGAGACGGCCTTGAGCAAATTCATTCAGGAACCTCCAGAATCCAACTGGTTCTCTAGAATAGCATCTGGGTCAACGCAGCAGGTGCCCAAATTCGCAGGAAAGCGGACATGGTCGGCACAGGCGCGTCAGGTCCGCCGCGGGAACTCAAAGAGGCGCCGACCTCGTTAGCTCGCGTAAACGCGGCGCCAACTGGGCCGGCTCGAAAACGACCGGGAATTTTCAGAAATCCACCGCTGCCAGAAGGTAGGTGTCTTTGCGGTTTCGCGAATAGACCTTGCGGGCGGTTTCATGAATCCGATCCCGTGCGGCATCGAATGATTTGCAAAGTCAGCTTGATACCGCTGCGGCGTCGCTTGATCTGGCGCAAGCGGAACTAGCGCACGAACAGGACCGGCATGAGCGCGAGACCGGCGAGACCCTTGGTTTGAGCGACGAACGCACCGCCAATTTGGCGGCCTAGGGTCCAGCTCGTTCGAATTTTACCGGGCGTACCGGCCACAGCCGTCGGATCGCCGTCGCCGCCGACCAATTCGCGCTCGCTTGACTTCCGTTGTGGGTCAAAAGCGGAAGTCGCGAACCACGTTTGTGATGTCCGCTTTACCCCCCAGAACCGGACCTGAACCGCGAAAAAGCGGACTTCGACCAAGGGATGTCTGCTAAGCGCCCGATAACGGAAGTCGGTGGGCGGCAGTGGGACTTCCGCTGTGTGCCGATTGTGTTGATAAAGTCGGCAAGCCGCGAATTTTGAAAAGATTCATAGAATTTTCTTCCCGTTAGGCGGCTTTCGTAGAATGCAATTTTGCAAAAATTGTGTGACGGGAATCGTTTTCTCCGGCAGCGTCGAAATCGAGCCCCGAAAATACTTTATCAACAAAATCTGCCACAACCGGACTCTCTCAAGGGCCTAATCATCTGCTCGTCAGGCTTACAATATCTCGTCCGGCAGCGCCCTCGCGTCCTTCATCTACAATGTGTCAAAGCCTTCGGTGAACCGGTCGTACACTGGGGCCAAACATCGGAAAAATCGGGCGCTGACCCTGCCCGTAGTCGGCATAGATTCTGCCGGCCTCTGCGAGTAGTCTCGCGCCAAATGGGAGAACACATGGAACACAGGCTCGCTGCAGTGCTTGCCGCCGACATGGCGGGGTACAGCCGGTTGATGGAGGCCGACGAGGTCGGGACGCTGGCGCGGCTGCGCACCCATCGGATCGAGCTGAT
>JAENXP010000060.1 GCA_016649475.1 Burkholderiales bacterium
GAAGGCAGGGGCCTGGCGATCGGTTACTTCGCACAGCACCAGATCGAGGTTCTGCGGCCGGACGAATCGCCGCTGCAGCATATAGTGCGGCTGGATCAGCGCGCACGCGAGCAGGAATTGCGCGATTTCCTCGGCGGCTTCGATTTTCGCGGTGACATGGCGCTTGAACCGATTGCGCCGCTTTCCGGTGGCGAGAAAGCCAGACTGGCGCTCGCCCTGCTGGTGTGGCAGCGCCCGAACCTGCTGCTGCTGGATGAGCCGACCAATCACCTGGACCTGGAAATGCGCCATGCGCTCACGCTAGCGCTGCAGGAATACGAGGGAGCGATCGTGCTGGTGTCCCACGACCGGCATCTGTTGCGCACCACCGCCGATAGTCTGTGGTTGGTGGCCAATGGCGCGGTGCAGCCCTTCGACGGCGATCTGGAAGACTACCGTGACTGGTTGCGTCAGCGCGAAGCGGGTGCAGGCGCGGCCGAGGCGGCGCCCGCTACTCGCAAACAACAGAAGCGCGACGAGGCCGAGGCGCGCAACCGGCGTTACGCGCAGAAACGGCCGCTGACGCAGCGCCTGGCGAAGCTCGATAAGCGCATCGCCGAATTGGAGCGCGAACGCAAACCGCTGGCGCTATGGCTGGCCGATCCGCAGAGTTACCTGGACAAGGAAAAGTTGCAGCCGGTGTTGTTGCGAGAGGCCGCGCTGCGCCGGGAACTCGAGCGCGTGGAGGAAGAATGGCTGGCGCTGCAGGCCGAGCTGGAGATGCTCGACTAGTTGACGGTTTTCGGTGCGCCCGCGTCGTCGCCTTCCGCCCGAACCAGTAGCGTTGGCAGTTCGAGCACGATATCCCAGTCGGTTTTGGCGACTGCATTCTGCAGCAGCTTGCACAAGGAGTGCAGCAGGGTGTTGTCCAGAGTCAGATGTATGCCCTGGCCTTGCTGCGGCAGCAGCCCCAGCACCAAGTTGCCGCGGGCGTCTTTGTCGGTCCGGATGCGCACCACCAGGACGGGTTCCGCGCCTAGTGGCATCGCGCGCTGTGTTTCCTCGAAAGGTGCTGTGAAGTTGGCCTGACTCAGCGCTTGCTCGTGCTGCATGCCGACCAGGGCGTCGCGCGCCTGCGGGTTGGGCTGCTGCGCGACCTCGGGCGAGGACCGTACCATCTGCACCAGCAGCGGCCACAGCAGGCGTAGCGCCCGTCGTGTCAGCCACAGGCGCATTTCGAGCTGATTGTCCGTGCTCAGGCGAAGCAGCAGGCGGTCCTGTTCCGGAATGAAGTCGAGCTTGAGTTGGTGCAGGCGCATGGCGGAAGGCGAATACTATCAAATTCGAATGCCGTGGCGCTGCAGCCCCCACGCGACGTGCTCGCGCACGAGCTGCGAAGCATCGTCCGCGCGGGATCTCAGCGCGCCGACCACGGCGGCGCCGCTGGGCGCATTGCCCAGACCCACGGCGAGGTTGCGCGACCAGCGCTCGAAACCGATTCGGTGGATGGCGCTACCGGCCATGTGTTCGAGAAATCGACTCTGGTTCCAGGAAAACAGTTCCGCCAGTTGCGCACCGTCCAGGCCGTGGCGCACATGGAAATCCGGCTCGCCGCTGATTTGCGCGTAGCGGTTCCAGGGGCAGGCGAGCTGGCAATCGTCGCAACCGTAGACGCGATTGCCGATCAACGGGCGCAGATCCAGCGGAATGGCACCTTTCAGTTCGATGGTGAGATAGGAAATGCAGCGCCTGGCATCGACCCGATAGGGGGCAACTATGGCGCCGGTGGGGCAGATGTCGAGGCACCTATTGCAGGAGCCGCAATGATCGGCGACCGGAGCGTCTACCGGCAGCGGCAGGTCGGTGTAGATTTCACCCAGAAAAAAATACGAACCGGCATCGCGCGACAGCAACAGCGTGTGCTTGCCGCGCCAGCCCAGGCCGCTCTTTGCGGCAAGCTCCACTTCCATCACCGGCGCCGAGTCGGTATAGACGCGGTGGCCGAAAGTGCCTATTTCGCGTTCTATGCGCTTGGCGAGTTGCTCGAGCCGGCTGCGCAATACCTTGTGGTAATCACGGCCGGTGGCGTAGCGGGCGATATACGCCTTGGCGGGAGCGCCGATCACCGACCAGCCGGCGGCTGCCCGCGGCTGGTAGTTCATGCGCGCGGTAATTACCCGCAAGGTGCCCGGGCGCAGTTCCGCCGGGCGCGCGCGTTTCAAACCGTGCCTTGCCATATAATCCATCTCGCCGTGGAAACCAGCGGCGAGCCAGTCGGCGAGGCCGGCTTCCGCGGTGGCAAGGTTGGTGTCGGCGATACCGACCGCCTGAAAGCCGAGTTCCTGTCCCCAGATCTTGATCGCGCGGGCGAGCAGGGCGTAATCGAAATTCGTTGCTGCGTCGGACATGCCCAATCATAACCACAGCGTGCTCAAAATGCATTTGCCTGACGAAGCCGCGACGCGCGCACTGGGTGCGCGCCTGGCGCAGGTGATCGTGCCGGGCCTTTCGCTATATCTGCATGGCGACCTGGGCAGCGGCAAGACCACCCTGGTGCGCGGGCTATTGCGCGGCTTGGGATTTTCCGGGCGGGTAAAAAGCCCGACGTACGCCCTAGTTGAACTTTATCCTATTTCTAGGTTAAACTTGTACCACTTTGATTTTTATCGATTCAAGGATCCAAGGGAATGGCGTGATGCAGGCTTTAGCGAGTACTTCAACGGCACTTCGGTATGTCTGGTCGAATGGCCGGAAAAGGCCGCGGGATTATTGCCTGTCGCTGATCTCGATATTGCGCTTGAGTTCGCCGGCGACGGGCGTGACCTGAGCATTGGCGCCGGAACCGAAAGTGGCAAGGCATGCTTAAATCGACTAATGCGTATGCCGCTCTGAAAAGTCCAGCTTTAGGTGGTATGCCAGCGCTTGTGCGATTCTTCAGGAAACTCGTTCTGTTTGCGCTGGCGGCGGCCGCCGGCGGTGCCTGCGCGGCGGACCGCATCGGCGCAGTGCGTGTCTGGCCGGCACAGGATTACACCCGCATAACCATCGAGGCCGACCGGCCGATCCGGCATGAATTGTTGCTGGTGAAAAACCCGGAGCGCTTGGTGCTCGACCTGGAAGGCGTAGCCTTCGACAGCTTACAGCAGGAGATTGCCGGCAAGATCCTGCCCAGCGACCCTTATATCGGACAAATGCGCGCCGGCCGTTACAAGCCGGGGGTGGTGCGTCTGGTACTAGACCTCAAGACCGAAGTGCAGCCGCAGATATTCACGCTCAAACCCATAGGCGAATACGGCCATCGCCTGGTGCTCGATGTCTACCCGCTGGCGCCGGTCGATCCGCTCATGGCGTTGTTGGAGAAGCCGGAATACAGGTCCGGAACGGCGCTGCAAGGCGCCGAAGCCGCGTTTGCCGCCGCGCAGGAGAAGTCCGGGCTCGAAGCCGGAGGCGAGCCGGCCCCCGGACAAGAGCATGCTGCCAAAGGCAAGCCGGTGATGGCGCGCATGCTGACCATCGTCGTCGATGCCGGTCACGGCGGCGAGGATCCCGGCGCCAGGGGCCGGCGTGGCAGCCGCGAGAAAAACGTGACGCTCATCATCGCGAAGAAACTCAAGGCCATTATCGACGCGGAACCCAATATGCGCGCGGTGCTTACCCGTGACGGCGACTACTTCATCCCGCTGCAGGTGCGCGTGCAAAAAGCACGCAGGGTGCGGGCCGACCTGTTCGTGTCGGTGCATGCCGACGCTTTCGTCAAGCCGCATGCGCGCGGTTCCTCGGTATTTGCCCTGTCCGAACGCGGCGCCACCAGCACCGCGGCGAAATGGCTGGCGAAGCGCGAAAACGATGCGGACCTGATCGGCGGGGTCAACCTCGACGTGAAGGACCGCTATCTGGCGATGACGCTCGCCGACCTGAGCCTGACGGCGCAGATCAACGACAGCCTGAAGTTGGGCAAGGCGGTGCTATCCGAACTTGGCGGGGTCAACGCACTGCACAAGGGCGATGTCGAGCAGGCCGGCTTCGCCGTGTTGAAGGCTCCGGATATCCCCTCGATCCTGGTCGAAACCGCCTTCATCAGCAATCCGGAAGAAGAGCGCAGGCTGAACGACGAGGATTACCAGGAGAAGATGGCGCGGGCCATTTTCAAGGGCATAAAGCGCTACTTCACCAAGAACCCGCCCTTGTCCAAGTCCACCCTGGCCGCCAACGAAAGGATCGATTGAGCGCGGGCTTCACGTTGAATTAGCTTCTGATTCAGCGCGAGCATGAGGGGAGTCATCCCCTCATTTGGCTTCTGACGCCTGGGTCCGGCGCAGCCTGTGGCGCGCATATTCGAGTGCGATCGGCGCCAGCGACAGCCCGATTATTCCGAATATCACCAGGGTCAGATTGTTCCTGATGAAGCCGATATTGCCGAAGAAGAACCCTGCGTAGAGCAGGCTCGCCACCCACAGCACGCCTCCGGCGATATTGAACAGTTGAAAGCGCCCGTGGGTCATGCTGCCTACCCCGGCAACGAAGGGTGCAAATGTGCGGATGATGGGCACGAAGCGCGTGATCACTATGGTTTTGCCACCGTGGCGCTCGTAGAACTCGTGCGTGCGATCCAGCGCCTTGCGATTGAACCAGCGCGAGTCTTCCCAGTGGAAGACTTTCGGGCCGAGATAGCGGCCGATCCAGTAATTGGTCGTGTTCCCCAGGATCGCGGCAAAGATGAGCAGGGCGGCGAGCGCGTGCACGTTCAGGCCGGCCGCGGCCCATAGCGTGCCGGCCACGAACAGCAGCGAGTCCCCCGGCAGAAACGGCGTCACCACCAGACCCGTTTCGCAGAACACGATCAGGAACAGCAGCAAATAGACCCAGACGCCGTACTGTTGCAGCAGGCTGGCGAGGTGCTTGTCGAGATGAACCAGCAGATCCCAGAAGAACAGCAACAGTTCCAAGTCGTTTCCCCAATCAAGGCAGCGCGTATTCTAACCCGGCTATAATTCGTCATGCCCGCGATTCGCCTGCTCCCAGACACCCTGATCAGCCAGATTGCCGCCGGCGAAGTGGTGGAACGACCGGCGTCGGTGCTTAAGGAACTGCTCGAGAACAGCCTCGATGCAGGTGCGACCGAAATCAACGTGAGCCTGATGCAGGGCGGCATCAAGCAGCTCAAGGTGACCGACAACGGCGGCGGTATGGACGCCGAGGACCTGCCGCTTGCGTTCGCCCGCCACGCCACCAGCAAGATTGCCAGCCTCGATGAACTGGAACAGGTGCGCTCGCTGGGCTTTCGCGGCGAGGCCCTGGCCTCGATCGCATCGGTCGCTCGTATCGCGCTCACCACCCGAACCGGGGACGCGCCGCACGCATGGAGCTTCAGCGCCGAAGGCGGGGTGCAGGGCGGTGCGCAGCCCGCGGCGCATCCGGGCGGCACCAGCGTCGAAGTTAGCGATTTGTATTTCAATACGCCGGCAAGGCGAAAATTCCTGCGTACCGAGGCGACCGAATTCGGCCATTGCGAGGACGTGTATCAGCGCATCGCATTGTCGCGGCCCGACGTCGCGTTCAGTCTGAGGCACAACGGCCGCGTGATCTCGCATCTGCAGGCGGGGGACGCGGCACGGCGCGTGGCCGCGGTGGCGGGGGAGGAATTCGCCGGCGCGGCGCGCGCGCTCGACGAGAATTCCTCCGGCCTGCGGCTTTCGGGCTTTGCCGGGTCGCCGTCGTTTTCGCGCAGTTCACGCGACGCCCAGTTCGCATTCGTCAACGGCCGCTTCGTACGCGACAAGCTGTTCGCGCATGCGCTGCGCCAGGCCTACCAGGACATGCTGCATGGCGACCGCCACGCTGCATATGTCTTGTTCCTCGAACTCGATCCGCTGGGTGTGGACGTGAACGTGCACCCAGCCAAGACCGAAGTGCGCTTTCGCGATGCACGCGCTATCCATCAGTTCGTATTTCACGCCGTGAGCAAAGCGCTCTCGGGGAGCGCGGCGCAGGCGGGCGCCTCCGCGGTCCAGCCAGTAGCGGTTGCCGGGGGCGTGAATTTCCAGCGCGTGCCGTATCAGTCCAGCCTGGGCGTGGCGCAGCCGGCGGCGGCTTATCGGGCGATGTTTTCGCCGCCGCCCGGGCCGGTCGCCGCCTCCGGCGGCGGTGCAGCGCGGACCGCATTCGAAAGCATACGCGAGGGTGCCCCTGCCCAGGCCGAAACCGACTCGCCGCTGGGTTATGCGATTGCTCAATTGCACGGCGTTTATGTCCTGGCGCAGAACCGGCAGGGCCTGGTGCTGGTGGACATGCACGCAGCGCACGAACGCATTCTGTACGAGAAGCTCAAAGGAGCGCTGCAGACGCAGGGCATGAGCATGCAGAAACTGCTGATACCGGTGACCTTCAACGCGGATCGGCTGGAAGTTGCGGCAGTGGAGGAACATGCCGGCGTGCTGCAACAGCTGGGTTTCGATGTGGCGCCGCTGTCGCCGACGGCGCTGGCGGTGCGCGCGGTGCCGTCCATGCTTGCTTCGGCCGACGTAGCCGAACTGGCGCACGCGCTGCTGCGGGAGGTGCGCGAGTACGGCGGCAGCCGCGTGCTTACCGAGCATCAGCACGAATTGTTGTCGACCATGGCTTGCCACGGTGCGGTGCGCGCGCATCGACCGCTGAGCGTTACCGAAATGAACGCGCTGCTGCGCGAAATGGAAGTCACGGAACGTTCGGGCCAGTGCAATCACGGCCGGCCGACCTGGTATCAGATGAGCATGGCGGATCTGGACAAGCTGTTCCTGCGCGGACGCTAAGCCAGGGTTTTGCCGAAAACCAACGAACGACGAACCACCGGAGATTCGCAATGAAAGTAATTATTCTCGGCGCCGGCGCGGTCGGCGGCTATTTCGGCGGCCGCCTGGTGCAGGCCGGGGCTGACGTGACTTTTCTGGTGCGGCCAAAGCGCGCGCAACGGCTCTCCGAGGCCGGGATCGTGATCAAGAGTCCGATGGGCGATGCGCAGATACCGGTGCGCACCGTACTGCAGGAGGCGGTGCGGCCCGACTACGACCTGGTGATCCTGTCATGCAAGGCCTACGACCTCGAAGCGTCGATTGCCGCGATCGGCGGCGCGATCGGACCGAATACCATGATCCTGCCTTTGCTCAACGGCATGGCACAGTTGGGCCGGCTGGAGCAGGCTTACGGCACCCCGCGCGTGCTCGGCGGATCCTGCTATATCGCCTCGACTCTGGACGCCGACGGTGTGATTCACCATCTGGGAAAATTTCAGGGTATCGCTTGCGGTGCGCGTGCCGGCAACCACGCGCTTGCCGCCGGCCTGCTGCAGGAACTGGCACAGGCCTATGCGAAGGTATCGATGGAATGCAAGGTCAGTGAAAACATCGAGCAGGACATGTGGGAGAAGTTCGTGCTGCTGGCGAGCCTGGCTGCGATGACCTGCCTGATGCGCGCCAGCGTGGGAGAGATTCTCGCCGCCGCGGACGGGGAAGCGTTGATGCGCGAAGCGCTCGATAGCTGCATCGCGGCGGCCAGCGCGGCCGGCCATGTGCCGCGCGCCGATTCGCTGCAGCGTACGGAGGGCATGCTGTTCGCGCGCGGCTCCGCCTTCACTGCATCCATGCTGCGTGATCTCGAATCCGGGGGGCGGGTCGAGGCCGATCACGTCGTCGGGGACATGCTGCGGCGCGTGCGTGCCGCCGGCGCCGACGCGCGCCTGCTTGCCGCGGCGTATTGCCACCTGCAGGCTTACGAGGCGCGGCGCCTGCGCGGCGCCACTGGGTGAATACGGCGCTCCCGCGCCGAATCGCTCATTGCCCGCATGACGCACGCAGCGGTCGCGGTGTTGCCCCCGGCCATATTGCTGATGGGGCCCACGGCCAGCGGCAAGAGCGCGCTTGCGCTCGAGATCGCGCGGCGCTTTCCGGTCGAGATCATCAGCGTGGATTCGGCGCAGGTCTACCGCGGCATGGACGTGGGAACGGCGAAGCCTGCGGCGGCGGAGCGCGCCGCAGTGCCGCATCATCTGATCGATATCATCGATCCTGACCAGAGCTATTCGGCTGCCCAGTTTCGCGCCGAGGCGATGCGCCTGATGGAGCAGATCTGCGGCCGCGGCCGCGTGCCGCTCCTCGCCGGCGGTACCATGCTTTACTTCAAGGCGCTGCGCGAGGGATTGTCCAACCTGCCGCAGGCAGATGTTGCCGTGCGCGCCGCGATCGAGACCGAAGCGAGGGAAAGAGGCTGGTCCGCGTTGCATGCCGAACTGGCGCGCGTCGACGCGCCGACGGCGGCCCGGCTCAAGCCCGGGGACGCGCAGCGCATCCAGCGGGCGCTCGAGGTTTTTCGCATTACCGGCAAGCCGCTTTCGGCGCTGCAGGGCTCGCGGGTGCCGGCCGAAGCGCAGTATTGCTTCATCGCATTGGCGCTGGTACCGGCGGAGCGCGCGCTGTTGCACCGCAGGATTGAACAGCGTTTCGAGGCCATGCTGGCTGCGGGTCTGGTGGAGGAACTCGCCGCACTGCGTGCGAAATACGCACTGGACGCGAACCTGCCTTCGATGCGCTGCGTCGGCTACCGCCAAGCCTGGGAACATCTCGAAGGCGCTTATGACCGCGCCACGCTGCGCGAGCGCGGGATTTACGCCACGCGCCAACTCGCCAAGCGGCAGCTCACCTGGCTGCGCGCAATGGATGAGCCTGGACAATTTGACTGCTACGCGCCCAAGCTCGGCGAGCGGGTGCTGCGCCATCTCGAGGAGCAGATCCCGCGTCGCTAGAAGCGGCCGCGGCAAAGAGTTCATTTCAAAATGAGGGGAAATCCCCTACGCGGATTTGCTTCGCGGCGCCTCCCCTCATGCTCCCCTATA
>JAENXP010000140.1 GCA_016649475.1 Burkholderiales bacterium
CCGGAATGATGGGCGGTTACGGTCCGGGCAATGGCATGGGCCCCGGAATGATGGGCGGCTACGGTCCGGGCAATGGCATGGGTCCCGGAATGATGGGCGGTTACGGTCCGGGCTACGGCATGCACGCCTGGGGCAACCCCGATGAAAGTCTGGCGGCAATGAAAGCGGAGTTGGCGATCACCGAAAAACAGGAAGGCGCATGGCAGGCATTCACCAACAACGCCAAGAAGCAGAGCGAAAGCAGGCAGGCGTGGTTTGCCAAGATGCACGAAGCGCGCAGCGCAGGCTCGGCACCTGAGGTGCTCGCGCAGCGTACGGAACTGATGAAGCAGCGCCAGGCCGAGATGGAGGCCAACACCGCGGCACTGAAAGACCTTTATGCGGTACTCACGCCGGAACAGAAATCCGTCGCGGACCAGCGCTTCGGCGGATTCGGGCCGGGATACGGCGCGGGATACGGTCGCGGATACGGCGGCCCGAGGGGTTATTCGCGTTAAAGTGTAGCAGCGCGGGGCGGCACCGCCGCTCCGCATCGCAGCAATGACAGACGACCTTCGGACCCGCATGCGCCTACGCGCACCGTTCCTTGGTTTCAGGAGAAAGAGATGATGTGGGGATACGACGGATTCGGATACGGTGGAATTGGAATGGGCATAGGCATGTTGTTTTTCTGGGGACTGATCATCGCCGCCATCGTGATGCTGGTGCGCGGCTTCGGCGCAAAGTCCGGCGGCGGCGAACCCAGGCTGCGCGAGAAGACAGCGCTCGACATACTCGGCGAGCGTTATGCGAGAGGCGAGATCGACAAAGCGGAGTTCGAGGAAAAGCGCCGTGATCTTGCCGCCGGCTGAGCGAATCGCGGTGGACGCGCAACGCAGGAATTTCCTGCGGGTTGCCGGCGCAACGGCGATGGCAGGCGCCCTGCCATTCGCACCTTGGCCGAATATGGCGGTGGCTGCGACGGCCGACAGCTTCACGCCGGACGTCGAGATCGAACTCGTAGCGCGGCCCGATGAATTGCAGCTGCTGCCCGGCCCGACCACCGGTGTATGGCGCTACGCAGGCCGCGTGCTGAAGGGCCCGTCAGACGCCGTGCAGTCGCTCCCAGGCAGCTATGCCGGCCCGATTTTCCGTTTCAGGACCGGACAGAAGGTGCGCATCCGCTTCAAGAACCAGATACCGCAGCCGAGCATCGTGCACTGGCACGGATTGATCGTTCCGGAGCAGATGGACGGCCATCCGCGCCATGTGGTTGCCAGCGGCGGCGAGTACCTCTACGAATTCACGGTGCGCAACCGCGCCGGGACCTACTGGTTCCACCCGCATCCGCACGGTTACACGGGAACCCAGGTGTACGGCGGGCTCGCCGGGCTCATACTGGTGAGCGACGACGAAGAGCGCGCGGCAGGGCTGCCGGACGGCGAACGCGATATTTCCATCGTGCTCGCCGACCGCACTTTCGACCGTGCGAACCAGCTGGTGTATGAGGCTGCCATGGGCGGCGGAATGATGGGCAGCATGACCGGCTTCTTCGGCGAACGCATACTCGCCAACGGCCGTTCCGCGCTCTCGTTTCCGGCGGCGTCCGGCGCTTACCGCGTGCGCCTGCTCAATGGTTCGAACTCGCGCATCTACCGCATCGCACGATCGGACCGCAAGCCCCTGGCGGCGATCGCCTCGGACGGCGGCCTGCTCGCCGCGCCCGAGTCCAGATCCTTTATTGTGCTCGGTCCGGCGGAGCGGGCCGAATTGTGGCTCGATTTTCACGACGAGTCCTCCGGCAGCAAAATCGCCCTGGTCGCAGAGCCGCTGGACTTCGGCGGCGGCGGAATGGGAATGATGGGCGGGATGATGGGACGCGGCGCCCGCGCGCGGACTGCCTCACCCAGTTCATTCGCGCTGTTTACGGTCGGCCGGGGCGCGGTCCGCCAGACCCTCCCCGCGCGGCTGGCCGAACTTGCGCCGGCTGCGGCTCCGCGGGACATGCCACGACGGGAATTTGCGCTCACCATGGGCCATATGCGCTGGGGTATCAATGGCCGCACTTTCGAAATGGATGAAGTCGCGCCCTACGAGCGGATACGCTTCGGCGACACCGAGGTGTGGGAATTCAGCAACCGAAACTCCATGATGGTCATGCCGCATCCGATGCATATACACGGCGTGCAGTTCCGTGTTCTCGAGCGCACCGGCACGCCGCCGGATCTTCAGGAACTGCACGCGGGCTTTCTCGACGGCGGCGTCAAGGACACGGTGCTGGTGCTGCCCGGCGAGCGCGTGCGCGTGCTGCTGAGTTTCAAGGACTTCCGCGGATTGTTTCTGTATCACTGCCACAACCTCGTGCACGAGGACATGGGCATGATGCGAAACTTCCGCGTCGCCTGAGGGCGGTCGCGGGGACGGTCCCGGGCCCGGCGTCAGAGCAACCTCACCGCAACGAACCCCGACACTGTCGCGGGTTTTTAGACTTGTCCGGTTCTGTAGCACATGAATTGTCCGCTTTTTCTGTTGAGGGCGGGAAGCGGCGAAGGGCGTAGCCCGTAGCCGGTTTCCGCCCTCAACAAGGCGCTTGGCGGACAGCTCAAGCAGCCTGCTGCATGTCCTCGGTGATTGGACTCCCCTCCGGGGTGAAATAAGCCAGTCCGCGCGGTCCGTGAAACAGTGCAATCGCTCCGTTAGCGTAACGATTCACCCGCACCCGTGCTTTGACGTAATGACAGCGGTGCCGATCGGCCGGGATCTGCAGGATCATCCCTTCGAAGCGCACACAGTTGTCGGGGCTGACGGTGCGCTCAAACTGCTCGCACAAGATGTCTTCCAGACACCCTCCGATCCAGGGAACAAAGGCCGAACCTTGCTCTATCGCTGGCTGCGCAAACTCAGCATTGAATGCGGGCAAATAGGCCGTGGCCAGGTACTGGTTGGCTTGGGCCATGCCCGTGATGCCCGCCAGCGCCAACTCTTGCGGCAAACGCCCTTGATGCGTTCCAAAGGCGCGCTCTGAGCGCCCCCGCGCCTCGGGTGAGTAGGCGGGGATCATGTCGATACCCAGCTGCTTCATGGCACGGCCAAACTGGGTGAGCTTGTCGCGGTCAACCTTGCCCTGTGCGTCCGGCGTGTGCCAGTAATGGCTACCCCGGTCACTGTAGAACGAACTAAACAGACCCCGGGTCGCAATCACATCGTGCACGCCCCGGAAACTGCTCGCCGTGCCTTCCTCTTCGACAAAGAACATCGAGTAGTGCTCTCCGGTGGCGTCGTCCATGGTGACGATCAAGTCCCACTTCTTCCCGGCCACCCATTCGTGGCTGCTCCCGTCCTGGTGGATCATCATCCCCGGCAGCGCTGAGCGCTCTCGGCGTTTGCGATGGGCGCCGCGCTTCTCCGCTTTGGGTACCAGCTTCGCCTCTTGCAGGCGCTTCTTGACCCAGGTGTAGCCCCGCTTACCGCCTTCGCGTTTGTACCAGCTGTGGAAGTGTTTGACGTTCCAACCGCTGTGCCAGTTTCGATACCGCTCGGTCAGCGCCATCACTTCATCGACCGGTGCCCTCCGGTACGAGACATGGTCCAGCCGCCGGTCAATCAAGCCCTCCAGCCCCTCTGCCTCGTACCTCGACAGATACCGCCTAAAACTGCGCTCGCACATCCCCAGTATCTGCGCCGCTGCGGCCTGCGTCAGCCGTCCCGCGCTCCATCCCTCATAGGCTTCCTCGAACCTCATCTTTCGTATCTCCTGTAGCACTTGCGTCGGCGTCATTTCGCACCCCCTTCGGGGCACTATGACAACCGGACAGATGTCGTGCTACAGAACCGGACAGATCATGAACTCGCGACACAATCGACTCTAAGCCTTGCTGAAAAGTTGCGCAGAAGCTAAAGTGACGGCGGAAAAATTTTTCGGGAGAGTTAATTGTTTGCGCTCATCGCCGCTGCTGGCTGGCCGGTCTATCCGTTGCTGATCGCCTCGATCATCGCGGTAGCCTTGATCATCGAGCGTCTGATGATGTTGCGCAAAGATAAAATAGTGCCCGCCGATTTGTTCGGCAAGGTGGTCAACGCGTATCGACAGCAAGGCGTGAACCCGCAGATGCTGGACCAGCTCGCCAAGGATTCTCCGCTTGGACAAGTGCTCGCCGCCGGTCTGAGAAACTACAAGAGTTCGCGCTACGTCATGAAGGAGGCCATCGAAGAGGCGGGCCATGCCGTGGCGCACGAACTGGAGCGCTTCCTCACTACTTTGGGCACCCTCGCGACCATTGCCCCGCTGATGGGCTTGTTCGGCACCGTGGTGGGCATGATCGAAATTTTCGGCTCGCAATCGCCTACGGGCACCAATCCGCAGGTGCTGGCGCATGGCATCTCGGTGGCGCTGTATAACACCGCGCTTGGTCTGGTGGTCGCGATTCCGGCAATGATCTTTTACCGCCATTTCCGCGCCAAGGTGGAAAGTTTTCTGGTGGAGATGGAACAGCAGGCGAGCAAGCTGGTGGACCTGATACACGGAGAACGACTGGACTTCGACGGCACCAAGTCGCCGCGGTCCCCGGATAAAGCATGAATTTTCAGCGCTTCCACGCCAGGGAACCCCTGGAGATGAATCTGATCCCTTTGATAGACGTACTGCTGGTGATCCTCATTTTCCTCATGATCACCACGACATATTCCAAGTTTGCCGAACTGCAGATCAATCTGCCCACCGCGGATGCGCAGAAACAGCTGGAGCGGCCCAACGAGATCAACATCACTGTCAGTTCCACCGGGCAATACACCATCAATCGCAAACCGGTGGTGTTCCGCGAAGTGACCGGATTATCCGATGAGATGCGCCGTGCGGCCGGCGAGCTCAAGGATCCGGTGGTGGTAATCAACGCCGACGCCAACGCAACGCACCAGTCCGTGATTCACGTCATGGAAGCGGCGCGGCTGGCCGGATACGGCCACATCTCCTTCGCCACGCAAACGCAGACCAAATAACCCGCAGCTGCGGTCCTCGCCTGGGGAATGAAGTGCGAGCAAGCTTTCCGGACAAGCACTGGTATCGCCTTAGCGCACTGTCGCTCGCGCTATGGCCCGCGAGCCTGCTGTATCGCCTGCTGGTGACACTGCGCAGGCTCGCATATCTAAGCGGCGCCCTGCGCGCGGTAAAGCTTCCGGTAGCGGTGATCGTCGTTGGCAACTTCGTGGCCGGCGGCACCGGCAAGACGCCGCTGGTTCTTTGGCTCGCCGCGATGCTGAAGAAAAGCGGGTGCGAGCCGGGTATCGTCAGCCGCGGTTACGGCGGCAGCGCAGTGGGGCCAATGGCGGTAGATGCCACAAGCGCGGTGGATCTGGTCGGCGACGAGCCGCTGCTGATGGCACGCGCCAGCGGCTGTCCGGTATGGATAGGGCGTGATCGCGCCGGCGCCGCCTTGGGTCTGCTTGCCGCTCATCCCGGATGTGACGTGCTGATACTCGATGACGGTTTGCAGCACTATCGCCTCAAGCGCGACATCGAAATAGCCGTGGAGGACGAACGCGGCGCCGGCAACGGCTTGCTGCTGCCGGCGGGGCCGTTGCGCGAACCGGTTTCGCGCCAGGTCGACGCCTGGGTGGTCAATTCGGCTCCGCCAGGAAACCATAAACCTGCATATAGGATGGACTTGCGCGGCGACAACTTCCGCCGCGTGGCTGCCCCGCGTGACAGCGCCCCGGCCGCCGCGTTCGCACACAAGAAACTGCACGCTGTGGCCGGTATCGGCAATCCAAAGCGCTTTTTCGATCACCTGGCCGGCCTGGGGCTGGCTACGGTGAATCACGCGTTTCCGGATCACCACGCCTATGGTGCCGGCGAGCTCGATTTCGGAGAATGCGATGCGCTGCTTATGACCGAGAAGGATGCGGTAAAATGCGAAGCGTTTGCGCGCCAGCACTGGTATGCGCTGCAGGTCGAGGCACAACTGGCCCCGGCATTTTTCGATTTCATCCTGGCGAAACTAAGAGCGTCTAACAGCAATGCTGTTAGACGTCCGATTTAGGGGAGCACGAGGGGATGTATCCCCCTCGTATTGTGAGGACTCTAAATGGACTCAAGACTGCTTGATATCCTGGTGTGCCCGATCTGCAAGGGGCCATTGCTCTACCGCAAGGCCGAACAGGAACTCATCTGCAAGGCAGACCGGCTGGCATTCCGCATCCGCGACGGCATTCCGGTAATGCTCGAGGACGAGGCGCGCAAGCTCGATCCCGCCGAAGAAATCCAATAGTGCTACCGGTGCAGTTGAAGCACCGCAGCGGCCGCGCGCTGCCGAGAATCACGCAATAGCCGCGCCGGACGCGAAGGACGACCAGGCTTTCTTTTTGCCGGGTTTTCTCCGCACCCGCCGCGGCAGGAATTCCGACAACCAATGATCACCTTACGCCAACTCACGCTCGCACGAGGCAGCAAGCTGCTGCTGGAAGGCGTCGACCTGACCTTGCACGCAGGCCAGAAGATCGGCGTAGTGGGGCCGAACGGCTGCGGCAAGTCGA
>JAENXP010000281.1 GCA_016649475.1 Burkholderiales bacterium
GGTGCAGGTTCCCGGCGATGTAGAACAGATCGTCGAAGCTGGTGAAATCCTCTGCCACGATCGCGCCGGCCTGGCGCACCACCGAATCGAACAGCGTCGGCCCGCCGGCGATGGACGCCGTGTGGCCCATGACGCCGCCCGCCCCGGGCGCGGTCTTGCCCGACTTGTAGACCACCACCTGCTTGCCGTTCAACACCGCCTTGCGCACGGCCTTGGCGAAGTCGAGCCCGTCCAGGTCCTTGAATCCCTCGACGTATATGCCGATGGTTTCGATCTCCGGCCGCTCGCAAAAGTAGCTGAGCAGGTCGCCGTGAGTGAGATCGGTCTGGTTACCCAGGGCGAGCATGTAGCGCGGATCGAGCCAGGGATTCTGACTCAGGCGGGTGATCATGAACGCCCCGCTCTGGCTCAGCATGACGGAATTTCTTTCCGGTTTCTTTTGCGGCTTCGGCAGGCGTTCCAGCGGAATGAACCAGGAGTCATACGAACCCGGATGCGAAACCACGCCGAGGCAGTTGGCGCCGAGGAATATCGGCCCGCCGCCGGGTTTGGCGTGGGCGGCATTGATCCTGACGGCCAGTGCCGCCGCGGGTTCCCTGCTCTTCTTGGTTTCGCCCAGACTGCCGGGAATCAGCATGACCGATTCGACTGCGTCGGTCTCGATGATTTCATCCACGATCCCGTAGACGGCGCTGGCGGCGACCGCGACGATGAGCAGGTCGAGCTTGCCCTCCAGCGAGCGCAGGCTTTCCGCGCACTTGACGCCGTCGATCTCCTTCTCCCCCGGGCGGATGATGGTCATGCGCTCCTTGCCGTAGCCGCTGCCCATCAGGTTGCGCAGGATGATCCGGCCAAAATTCATGCCGCTCGCAGAGACGCCGATGATGCCGATCGAGGCGGGGTGTATCAGTTTGTCGATTTTGTGGATCGGACGGCCGAGACGACCGGGTGCCGGGGCCGAAAACGCGCAGCGGGCGCCCAACGCCACCAGCTGAGCGCCGACCTGCACCGGATCCAGCTCCAGACCCCGCAACAGGAAGGGCGCCTGCGCATTGCCCGGCGCATAGCAGCCTGCCAGCAAAAGCAACTTTTCGAAACAGGCCTTGAGTTGCGCGTCCGGCGCCGGCAGCTTGTCGCGTTTGGCCGCACTGGCCAGCTGCTGATAGGCTAGCGTGCGCCGGAACAGCCCGAGAAAATCTTCCGCGTCCGTCAGTGCGGCGGCTGCATAGACCGACGCACGGTCTTTTCTGAAATTGCTTTCATCCAGTTCCGCATCCGCTCCGCCCAGACCGGCGCTGATAACCATGCCGAATTCGCGCGTGTTGTTCAGGCTGATACGCGCTCCGGCGGCGGCCGGTTTCCCTGCCGTAGCGGCACTATCCTGAAACTCGATGGCGAGGCTGGATAACAGCGCGGCCAGCTCGGCGCTGTTCAGTTCGTCGCGCCCGGCGCCGGCTGCCTGGCGGAATATTGCCGCTGTTCCCGAGCGCAGCGCAGCCGTGCCGGAATCAGATTTGGATGGATCCTGCATGTTACTCACTCCTTGCGCTGCGATGGCACAATGACGTCAGTGCGCTATCTGGTTCCGCGCACCGGCAGATGCGGCAATGCGAAACCCTGGTTGTAGGCGGCGCGCGTGATCAGCACGAATTTGAACTGCCATCCGGTCGCCAGCGCGGCCACGCCGGCAAGCAACAAGGCGATGCGGGAAACGTCGGGCGCCAACAAGCCCAGCAGCAACAAGGCCAGGGGCGCGATGGTGCCGAACTGGATCAGGATCTTTCCCGAGCGCTCCAGCGCCGCCAGCGCCGCGCGCACCGCGGATTTCGCCACGCCGCCGCGGTAAATGGACCAGGCGAGCGCGCGCGCGATCAGCGCCAGCGAGAAATACGCGAGCGCCCCCCTGGCCGGGGTGTCGAACAGCGCAGCCAGGGCGACGAACAAGCCTGCGCCTTCCGCGAGCGCAGTCGTGAACACCAGCCATGTCAGCGCCGGGACGCGCCACGCCGGTATGCCTTTGGCCGCCTGCAGCAGGCGGCCCTGGCAGTAGGCGAACACCAGCACAGCCAGGGCAGCCGCCTGCGCCAGCGGCTGGCTGGCGAGCCACACCGCGGCCAAACCCAGCGCGAACACCAGGCCCGCCGCGTACGATTCGCGCGTCATCCACGAAGTATGCGGGTTGAAACCGACATTCAGCGCACGCAGCGGCCGTCCGATTTCGAACCAGACCGAAATCAATCCGGCGCCGATCAGCGCCATACCCAGCAGCAGCTCTGCGCGCAGCGCGTTGCCGGCGAGGCCGGAGAAAGCCGCGATCACCAACAGCCCGGAGCCGGCGCCGCCGAAAATGAAATTGAAGGCGGCGCGAAAGTCCCAGTTGGTCTGGTGCCAGGGATTGACCCCGAAGTTATCCTTCATGACGGCATCTCCTCGACTTTCTTATCCCAGATGTAATAGAACCCGGGACCAGTTCCCAGCTCTTCGTGCATGCGGAAGGTTTGATTTTCGGCGAGCAGTTGCGACACGTTGCTGTGCGGATCCTCGACGTCGCCGAAGCTCAGCGTCTGGGTGATGCAACTGTTGACGCAGGCAGGCGTGGCCTCGGGATCGATGCCCGGCTTCAGGCCTTTTGCCAGGCCGGCATCGATGCGCTCGACGCAGAAGGTGCACTTGGTCGCCACCGCCAGGCGCTTGGGATCGAAGCCCTGCTCCTCGGGCGCCGTTGCCTTGCCGTAGGCGAAGCTCGCACGGTCGGTCTTGTAGCGCGCCTGATACGGGCAGGCGACCGCGCAATAGCTGCAGCCTATGCACAGATCGTAATCGATGGTGACTATGCCATCGGCGCGCTTTTTGGTGGCGGTGGAGGGACACACGTGCATGCACGGCGGGTCGTCGCAATGCATGCAGCCCACCGGCACGAAGGCGCGCTTCACCGCCGGGTATTCGCCCACCTCCATGTCGAGCACGCGCCGCCACTGCACCCCGGGAGGCGTGGCGTTCGCCTGCCTGCACGAGGCGGTGCAGGTCTGGCAGCCGACGCAGCGGCGCAGATCGGCGACCATCGCCCAGCGGGTCATTTTTCACCTCCGCTGCGTTTGAGGCTGACGCGCACTATGTCTGCTCCTGAACCGGTGGCATCGGTCAGCGCCAGCGACATCGGCACCATTGAATTCATGCTGGGCACACCGAAATCCTTGGCGAAGGGCGTCACCCAGTGGCCGAACTGTCCGATCAGCAGCAGGGTATCCGGCCGTATGCCCTGGCGCACCACGGCCCTGGCAGTGACGCTGTGAAGGGGCGTCGCGATCTCGACGGTGTCGCCATCTTCCACGCCCAGTTCGGCGGCGGTGCCGGCATTGACGATCACGCCGCGATGACCGGAAATATTGTCGGCGACTTCCTTGATCAGCTGGATGCCGACGTTGTTGCCCCAGGAATACTGCATGCTGCGCGAGGTAAGCAGCCAGAACGGAAAATCCGCGGTCTTGCCGCCCATCTTCAGCAGCGACTTTTCCCACAGGCCGGGGAAGTCCTTCCACACCGGCAGCGTCTGATACTCGGCGAGCTGCTCGTCCCACCATTGCATGCCGTGCTCGTGCAGCCGGTTGCCGAGTTCCTTGCCGATGCGGTACAGGCGCTCCTGATACGGCAGCTCGAAACGCAGGCCCTGCTCCGCCAGGGTGGGAAACAGGTACCAGTCCGCATGCGGGAACGGTTTGGTGGCCAGCCCGTTCTCCTTCCACCAGTCCAGATCGTGCACCTCCTTGCCGCCGCTCAACTCGGCACTTGCCGCCTTGCATACGGCGTTCCAGATCGCGTCGCGGCCGTGCACGCTCCCGGTGTCCAGGGAAAAATCCCAGCTCTCGCCCTTGAGCGGCACACCGGCCGAACCGTGGTTGATCGAGGCGTTGTATTTCTCCAGCAGTCCGGTGCGGCGCGCCAGTTCGGTGGCGATGTCGGTGAAATCCCGCGCTTCGCCCTGCGCCTCCACTACCGGCTGGCGCAAGGCGTAGCCCTCGTGTTCCCAGAACTGCTCGATGTACTTGGAGCCGCCGATGCGTATCAGCTGCAGGCTCTCCAGGTCGGTGGCGTCCGGAAGCAGGATGTCCGCCATGTGATTGGTCTCGTCGCGGGTATAGGCCATCGCGACCACAAAGGGAAAGCGCGCCATGGTCGCCGACACTTCCTTGATGTCCCAGAACGAGATCGCCGGATTGGTGCGGTACACGAACCACACCTCGGGCAGCGTCACCTTCGGCAATCCTTTCGGCGTTTCCTTCTGGAACATCCAGGAAAAATGCGCGGGCCCCAGCGCCTGGCTCCAGGGGCCGTTGGCAGCAAGCGGAACCATGGTCCTGTAGGCGTTGCGGATATTCGGCCGCGCACTCCAGTTTTCGCGATCGGTGGGATTCATCGGATAGTGCATGAATCCATCCGGTCCCGGCGTTACGCTCTCCAGCCGCTCCGCCAGTGGGCGGTTGAGCCTAACCGTAGTGCCGAGAGTGCCGCCGGGAACTTCCAGCCCGCCCACCAGCACGGCGAGCAAGGTGCGCGCCCATACGCACTCGAAGCCGCCCCAGCCGTTGTTCA
>JAENXP010000548.1 GCA_016649475.1 Burkholderiales bacterium
CCGACGCTGCCGTAGAAGGTCCACGCAGTGGCGTAGACCCCGAGCGACAGACTGTAGATATACGGGCTGGCGATCACCGAGCGCCCGGCGTCGGCGCGCTGGTCGGCATAGTAGGCGATCGCGAACAGCAGCCCGAGATAGGCGAAGGACGTCAGGACGATGACCCAGCCTTGCAGCATTCTTCTTTTTCGCTCCCGATCGGTTCGGCCTGGCGCCTGTTACGAAATTAGGAGATATCCCTCAAGGGGAATCGAGACCTTCGCGGCGTCTCCCCTCGACCCCCCCTGCATTTGCCGCTGCAAAATTCATTTTGCCACGGGTGCTCAGGACTTCGTTTCGACCACGTAGGCCATGCCTGCGATCAGCAGGCTCCACGCAGTGAAAATATAGGCGTACAGGACCGGGATCCCGAATACCGTCGCCGCGACATTGAACAGGGCCAGCATCGGATAATTGAACAAAACGACGCCCAGCATGCACAATGCGACCAGACGCTGTGCCTTGAGTTCGAACTTTTCCATGCGTTCTCCTCGCGCGGGTAGGCAGATCAATACGTTCCGAACGGGGTGCTCTCGCGGCGCCGCAAATCAATTCGGCCGGGGCCGCTCGAGGCAATATCCCAGTCCGCGTATGGTGACGATTTTCACCCCGCCGCGCTCGAGCTTCTTGCGCAGCCGGTGAATATAGACTTCGATCGCGTTGGCGCTCACCTCTTCGCCCCATTCGCAAACGTGATCCACCAGGTGCTCCTTGCTCACCATGCGGCCGGCGCGCTGCAGCAGGATCTTCAGCAGCGCGAGTTCGCGCGCCGATAGCCCGATCACCTCGCCCCTGATGCTCGCCACCTTGCCCTCGGTATCGTAGGAAAGCGCGCCGTGGCAGAGCACGGGGGAGTCCGACCTTCCGCGCCGGGCGAGTGCACGCACGCGCGCCTCCAGTTCCGCCAGCACGAACGGCTTGGCCAGATAGTCGTCCGCGCCCAGATCCAGCCCGCGCACGCGGTCCTCGATGCCGTCCATCGCGGTGAGTATCAGCACCGGCAGCTGCGACTGGCGCGCGCGCAGGCGCCGCAACACTTCGAGTCCGCCCATCTTGGGCAGCCCCAGGTCGAGTATCAGCAGGTCGAATTCGCTGCTTGCGAGCGCGCCGTCGGCCTCCGCACCGGTCTTTACCCAATCCACGGCATGGCCCGAGTGACGCAAGGAATGCATCAGACCGTCGGCCAACGTTGCATCGTCTTCGGCGACCAGTATCCTCATGCCTCCTCCCCCCGACCGCTATTGCACGATTCAGTGTAGCAAACCGATCCGGCGAGCGCACCGGTAGATACCTGTAGATCCTGGCTGCCGCTGAGGTGCGAGGCTCGCGGGCAAAAAATAAGCCCCACCGAGGTGGGGCTTATCCGGGTAGCCATGCTTCCCTGGGCATATCGCGCCAGGGCAGGGCGCAACCGTTTCCAGCCGCGGAGCAGCGCCCCGCGACTGGAGGTTTGCCTTACATGTCCATGCCGCCCATGCCGCCCATGCCGCCCATGCCGCCGGGCATGCCACCGCCGCCAGCCGGCTTGTCTTCGACCAGCTCGGCCACCATGCAATCGGTGGTGAGCATCAGGCCGGCGATCGAGGCCGCGTTCAGCCGCCCAGTGCGCGCCACCTTGGTCGGATCGACCACGCCCATTTCCACCAGATCGCCGTACTCGCCGGTCTGCGCGTTGTAGCCGTAGTTGCCTTTGCCTTCCATGATCTTGTTCAGCACCACCGAGGGCTCGTCACCCGCGTTGGCCACGATCTGGCGCATCGGCTCTTCCAGTGCACGGATTACGATCTTGATGCCCGCGTCCTGGTCGGAGTTGTCGCCTTTGAGGTTTTTCAGTGCCGAGCGGGCGCGAATCAGGGCCACGCCGCCGCCGGCGACGATGCCTTCCTCGACCGCGGCACGCGTTGCATGCAGTGCGTCTTCGACGCGCGCTTTTTTCTCTTTCATCTCGACTTCGGTTGCGGCACCGACCTTGATCAGCGCCACGCCGCCGGCGAGTTTGGCCACGCGTTCCTGCAGCTTCTCTTTGTCGTAGTCGCTGGTCGCCTCGTCGATCTGGGTGCGGATGTTCTTCACCCGCGCTTCGATCGACTTGGTGTCGCCGGAACCGTCGATGAGAATCGTGTTCTCTTTCGCGATTTCGACCCGCTTCGCCTGGCCCAGATCCTTCAGCGTGGTTTTCTCCAGCGTCAGGCCCAGTTCCTCGGCGATCACGGTGCCGCCGGTGAGGATGGCGATGTCTTCCAGCATGGCCTTGCGGCGGTCGCCGAAGCCCGGCGCTTTCACGGCGCAGGTCTTGAGGATGCCGCGCAGATTGTTCACCACCAGGGTGGCCAGCGCTTCGCCGTCGACGTCTTCGGCGATGATCAACAGCGGACGTCCGGCCTTGGCCACGCCTTCGAGTACCGGCAGCAGGTCGCGGATGTTGGATATCTTCTTGTCATGCAGCAGGATGTAGGGATTGTCCAGCAGCGTGATTTGCTTGTCCGGATTGTTGATGAAATAGGGCGACAGGTAGCCGCGGTCGAACTGCATGCCTTCGACGACTTCGAGCTCGTCGGCCAGGCTCTTGCCGTCTTCGACGGTGATCACGCCTTCCTTGCCGACCTTGACCATGGCTTCGGCAATGCGATCACCGATGGAAACGTCCGCATTGGCCGAGA
>JAENXP010000586.1 GCA_016649475.1 Burkholderiales bacterium
CAAACGACTAGCCGCCACCGGCGGTCGCGTGGAAGGAGATGCATATGTTCGGCGACATGGGCAAGATGCTCCAACTGGTCGGGAGGATCAAGACGGAGCTGCCGGCCATGAAAGAGAAGCTGGCCTCGTCGCATTTCACGTCCGAGGCCGGCGGGGGGGCCGTTGTCGCGACAGTCAACGGCAAGCCGATACTCCAGAGCCGGATAGACTTCCTGATGAAATCACGCGGCGTCCAGGACCAGTCGGGTGGCGGCGAAAACCTGAATCAAGCCCTCAACATGCTCATCAGCCAGGAACTGCTTTATCAGGAAGCGGTAAAACTGGGATATGAAACGAAACCGGATGTGGCGACGCGCATCGAGATCAACAAAGAAGAGACGGTGATCGACGCCTATCTCTGGGATTGCGCCCAAAGCCGTCCGATCGGCGAGGATAAGGTCATAGAGGCATACGAGTACCAAAAGGCGCTCTTCGGAGACAAGGAATACAAAGCGCGCCATATCCTGGTCGACACGGAAGACGAGGCGTCACAGATCCTGGGGCAACTCGAAAAAGGCACGAGCTTCGAAGAGCTGGCGATCGAGCACTCGGTGGACGGGGGGTCGAAATTCCGGGGCGGCGACCTCGACTGGGCGTCGCCCTTGTACGACCTGCCACAGTTCCACGAAGCCATGAAAATGCTGGAGAAAGGACAGGTGACGCAGGCCCCCGTGCAGACGGAGTTCGGCTGGCACATTATCCGCGTCGATGACGAGCGACCGCTAGACTTTCCGGCGTTGGAGGAGGTCAAGCCGAAGATCTACACGCACCTGCAGCGCCAGGCCGTCGACGCACTGATCGCCGAGCTGCGTGCCAAAGCCGAGATCGAGTAACGGGCGATCGCGGAATAGAGGCAGGCAAGAGGCCGTGTCACACTCAGCGAAATGGCCCGCGGGGATAGGGGAGCATGGGGGGAGGGATTCCCTCATGCCGAGACGGGCGCCCGGCACCGGGGGTACAGGCAGACGCAATCTCCAGTGTATTTACGCCTCCGATGGGCACAACCCAGTATTCACACAACGCAAGATTATCGCGATACTTCTCCCACGAACTGCAGACAATCAGTTTGGGGAGTTAAACCGGAGAATCAAGTAACGACGTCATTCTGGCCAGGGTACCTTTCAACCATAAAGTTACTGAAAGGTTATTGCTCGCGAAATTCGCTGTTGTGCGCGCCCCTTATGCCGGGTGTACCTGATGCGGACGGGTGGTGACCACCTTGTACCCAAGGTTGCAAAGGTATCTTGACCAGAGTGACGATGCGAACCACAGGAGTACCTGCCCGAGCTCAGGGCGGGGTAGCCGGGTTCCTGTCTTCGGCAGGCGCGAATTGCAGCCAGCCCGAAACGCCCGCAGTTCACACTGAATTTCCGTCATGAGCAGACAGGCGCGATAGGAACCAATATGAAATCGGTAGTGCTGAGGATGGTGTGCGACGCAGGCTGGACCAATGCGGCAGGTGAATTCATTTCGCGCTCGCTGCTGGTCAACCTGAACCTCGACACCGGACTGGTGAGTCCGCATTTCGATAACGATCCCGATGTGCTGAACGCTTGCGGCCCGACGCCGATAAGCGGCCTGCTGTTCGAACCTGCCGGTCTGGATGGCGGTTCCGCACTGATCCTGCAGCCGGCCTGGGATTTCACCGGAAAAGCGGCTGGATTTCATCTTATGTGCCAGTCGCTGAACGCAAACAAGCTGCTGCTCAAGCAATGGGCGGCATGGCAGGAATCGCTGCCGCTGGTCAGCCTCAGCTATCGCAGCGAGGTATCCGCCGAGCGCCGCGCGGCGTAATCCTTCGCCGCTTGCCGGCTGGCAGCTCCGGGCGCGGATACGCGACAAGAAAAAGCCCGACATCCGGTGATGGTCGGGCTTTTTGGTTTTGGCGCCGGGTGGGCGCCGGACCTCATGCGTCAGGCCGCCGCGAGCAACTCGCGCCGCCCGCGCGCCTCGGCGTGCGGGGCCAACGATTACGTGTTACGCGGCTGCCAGCAGCTCGCGTCGCCCGCGCGCCTAGGCGTGCGGGGCCAACGATTACGTCTTACGCAGCTGCGAGCAGCTCGCGTAAGACGTAGGGCATGATGCCGCCGTGACGGTAGTAGTCGACCTCGATCGCGGTATCGATCCTGAGCAGCACCTGCACTTCGCGCCGGCTGCCGTCCTTGCCCCTGATCACCAGGGTCACGTCCTGCTGTGGCTTGATTGCGCCGTCGATGCCGAGGACGTCGAACTCCTCGTCGCCCTTGATGCCCAGCGAACTCACCGTGTCGCTGCCCTTGAACTGGCAGGGCAGCACGCCCATGCCGACCAGGTTGGAGCGGTGGATGCGCTCGAAGCTCTTGGCGATCACGGCTTTCACGCCCAATAGCTGGGTACCCTTGGCCGCCCAGTCGCGGCTCGAACCCGTGCCGTATTCTTCGCCGCCGAATACCACCGTGGGCGTGCCCTGCGCGATGTATTTCATCGCCGCGTCGTAGATCG
>JAENXP010000189.1 GCA_016649475.1 Burkholderiales bacterium
CCACGATCTGCTCATAGTGCAGCGTCGAGGCGACGAAGGCGACGTAAAGCGGAAACGCAACGACGAGTCCGCCCAGAATCAGCACCGCGTGGGCAATGAACGTCAGCAGGGGTCGGTTTTCGATCACGATGGGCGCTTCGCTTTAATATTGGATTTTGCGTTCGATGAAGCGGAACTGCATCACCGTGAGCGTAATTACGATGAACATCAACACCACCGACTGGGCCGATGATCCGCCGAGGTCCCCCGCCTTGACCCCGTCGTAGAACACCTTGTAGACGAGGATCTGCGTGGCGCCCGCCGGGCCGCCCTGCGTGGTCGCGTCGATTACGCCGAAGGTGGCGAAAAACGCGTAGACAATATTAATCACCAGCAGGAAGAACGTGGTCGGGGAAAGCAGCGGGAAGACGATGGTCCAGAATCGCCGCCCGGGGCCGGCGCCGTCGATCGCCGCGGCCTCGATCAGCGACTTGGGAATCGACTGCAGCCCGGCGAGGAAGAACAGGAAGTTGTACGAAATCTGGTTCCACACCGCGGCGATCACTACCAGCAGCATGGCCTGGTCGCCGTTCACCTTCCAGTTCCAGTCGATGCCCATCTTCTTCAGCACGAATGAGACGATGCCGATCGACGGCGCGAACATGAACGCCCACAGCACGCCCGCGATCGCCGGCGCCACCGCGTAGGGCCAGATCAGCACTGTCTTGTAAGCGAGCGCACCGCGCAGGACGCGATCGGCCATGGTGGCGAGCAACAGCGAAATGACGATGCCGAAGCCTGCCACCAGCGCGCTGAAAACCGCCGTGATCTTGAACGACTTCAGGTATTGAGCGTCGCCGAACAGGGCGACGAAATTATCGAACCCGACGAATTCCGACTTCAGGCCGAAGGCGTCCTGCAGCAGGAAGGAGTACCAGACCGCCTGCGCCGCTGGCCAGAAGAAAAACACCACCGTGATGGCGATCTGCGGCGCCACCAGCAGGTAGGGCAGCCAGGCTGACCGGAATAGGACCCGCTTTTCCATACTGAGGGCAAAAGAGAGGCGCCTCGCGGCGCCTCAGGATTCTCGTCTATGGCTCTATTTGTTGGCGGCCTGGAACTTGCGCAGGTTCTCGTTGCCGCGCTTCACGGCGTCGTCCAGCGCCGTCTTGGCGTCCTTTTTGCCGGAGAACACGGCTTCCATCTCTTCCTTGAAAATATCGCGGCCCTGCACGAAATTGCCGAAGCGCAGCCCCTTCGAGTTGGCCGTCGGCTGCTTGTTGGTCAGCTGCTTGACCGCCATGTCGAAGCCCGGATTTTTCTCGTAGAAACCCGACTTGCGGGTCAATTCGTAGGCCGCCAAGGTGATCGGCACATAGCCGGTGCCGGTGTGCCACTCCATCTGCACCTCGGGCCTCGACAGGAACGACATAAACTTCGCCACGCCTATGTAGTCGCCCTTGGGTTTGCCGGACATGACCCACAGCGAGGCGCCGCCGATGATCGAGTTTTGCGGCGCGCCCTTGATATCGTCGTGGTAGGGCAGGAAGTTGACCGACCAGTCGACCTTGCCCGCTTTCTTGATGCCGCCGATCGCGCTCGCGCTGCCGGTGAACATCGCGCATTCGCCGCCGGCGAATTTGGCGTCACCTTCGCTGGTGCGGCCGGCGTAGACGAAAAGGCCCTGCTTCGACATGTCGGCCAGCATCTGCAGGTGCCTGACGTGCAGCGGCGAGTCTATGGTGAACTTGGTGTCCAGCCCGCCCATGCCGTTCTGCAGGGTGCCGATCGGTACATTGTGCCAGGCGCTGAAATTCTCGATGTGCACCCACGACGGCCAGCTGGTGGTGTACACGCACTCCTGGCCCGCGGCCTTCAGCTTCTCGGCCACCGCCCGCAGTTCCTTCCAGGTCTTAGGCGCCACCGGCTCGAGACCGGCCTTCGTGAACGCGCCCTTGTTGATATAGAACAGCGCGGTCGAGCTGTTGAAGGGGAGCGACAGCATATTGCCCTTCAGATCGGTGTAATAGCCCGCCACGGTGGGCAGATAGGCCTTCGGGTCAAACGGCTCCTTCGCGTCCTTCATCAGCTTCGGGATCGGCACGATGGCGCCCTTGGCGGCCATCATGGTCGCAGTACCGACTTCGTATACCTGCACGATATGCGGCGGATTCTTCGCGCGGAAGGCGGCGATCGCGGCCGTCATCGACACCGGGTAGCTGCCCTTGTAGACCGCGACGACTTTGTAGTCCTTCTGTTCGGCATTGAACTGATCGGCCAGGGCCTTGACCCGTTCCCCCAAAGCACCGCCCATCGAGTGCCACCACTGGATTTCGGTCTGCGCCTGGGCGTTTGTGCTGGTCAAACCTATGGTCAGCAATGCGATGGCAAGTATTTTGATTTTCATTTGAATTTTCTCCTCACTTTTTCGATAGGACAGCTCGAGTATAGCCGAACCGAATTAACGCAGCGTGGCCAATCCAGGGATGGTTAAATCGATCCGCCGGGCAAACCTGAATCGGCGGGCCGACGCATGTTCGATGAACCTGTGCTGGCTCCCAAGGCGCGCATATTGCGGTTATATGCTTATGTGCACTTCAGGCCCCTCTTTCGTGGATCAGCCAGTCGGGAATCTACGACATACTCAGGAGAGGCGCAATGGTTTTGACTTCGCCCCCTGCGGCTCTGGGGCGTTTCACAGCGCAGATCGCGCAGTGGCGGGTAGGGGCGGCCGGCATCGGCGCCCCAGGCATGTGCCGATTATAGAGGGGCGCGAGCGCGGGCCCCCCCCCGTTTTGCGCCGCCTCCTAAACCATCGCCTTGCGCATGGTGCGCTTGAGCTGGTGGATCTGGTCCAGCGCGACTTTCAGCGCTTTGCGGTCGTGCGCCTCCAGAGCTGCGTCGCGCTTGGTCTTCCATTCCTTGATCCGGGCCTTGACCGCGGCCTTGTCTATGCCTTGGACTTCGTGGTGGGCTTTCATGTCTATGGCCAGCGCCTTGCACAGCGCGACCAGCAGGTGATCCTTGTTCAGCTGCGTGTAGCCCTGCACCGCTTCGTGCTCGATGCCGGCGGCGATCTCGCGCAGTTCGGCCAGGGGCTTGTGCTTCAGTTCCTCGTAGGTGTGGGTCATGGACGCTCCTTCGTTGTGTTCGAAAAAACAGGGGTCAATTAAATCACAGGAACGGGGCGCCCGGGTAGGGTCGCGAAGGCCGCCCGCGAGCGCAAAATCCGGCTGCTATCTGCTGCCCGCGACAGGGGCGGCCTGCGCTCGCGCGAGGCAGCTGCGCTGCCTCTTTTCCACCCGGCCCACGAACCATTCGGTGGTGAGCTTGCGCGTGATTTTCGGGCTTTTCAACGCGATGCGCGGGACCAGGGCGCGGGGCACGGGCTTGCGCTGCAGGCGGTCGGCCAGCTCGAATACGCGCTCATAGAGCTCGGTGCGCTCGAACCCCTGGCCGTCGCCCTGCTCGAGCGACTTGCGAATCTCGCGCTGGTTCAGGCCGACGCCGTCGCCGATCGCACGCACGGCCAACTCCGTGGCGCCGGGCTTCGAAGCGTTTTGATCGTGGCGGATCAGATCGCCGTCGAGGTCGAGCGGGATGCCGGAAACGAGGCTCACCGCGTTCTGGAAACCCGCATTGCGGCTCGCGTAGCGGCCGGCGTTGAAGTCGGCGTAGCGGTAGCGCAGCCTGTCGTAGGCGGCCGGATAGTCGAGCAGGTGGGCGATGCCGAAGTACATGCCGCCGCGGCGCGTGAACACCTCGTGGCGAATCGAGCCGTCCACGGGGTAAGGGTAGGGGTGGTCCTGCGCGTGCTGCTCCGCGAAGGCGATGCTCACCTGCATCGGGCCGCCGGTGCGTATGGGATTCAGGCGGGCGAACAGCAGCGCGCCCATCGGCGCCATGCCGATGAAGTCCTCGAAAATCAGGCTGAGTTCCCGCTCTGTCCTGACCGCGTCCAATCGCTCGCTGTAGCTCCTGCCATCGGGCGAGGGGAGCTTCAGCGCGAGATGCACCGCGACCTTGGGCACGCCCGCGCGCTCGGCGCGCCGGTCGATCTCCTCCCACGCAATCTTAGCCAGATTGGCGACCGGAGGATCGGCGCGAAAGCCCGACTCCTGCTCGGTGATGGCGATTACGGCGCAAATGTTGGGCGTGTCCGACGCAATTTTCATCGCGGCCAATGCGGCGTAGATGTCCGCGGCCCAGCCTTTTCGGTCGGGCGCGTAGTCGGGGAGCGCGCTGGCAATGCGCTCGCGCACTTCCGCGGGGCGCGAAGGCGCAGCCTGGCGCAGCGCCTCGTCGGTGGCGCAGCCGGAGAGCGCTGCGAGGGCCAGGAGGACAGGCCAGGTGCGGCGGGGCGCGAGTGGCATCGGAAGAGACAGGATGGCTGTGGGTATTTTCCGTCGCGGGTGGCAGTTTCGAATCGCGGCGGGTTCCGCGGCACCGTCCCCCGTTCTCAGCCCGATGCGGCCGCCCCCGAACGCGCTTGCGCGGACCCGCCCCACAGGTTTGGAATCACGCTGTTGCTATATCCGGAAACGAAGGCTTTGACCGCCCCGGTCTCGCGCGCGTAGACATGGCGCTGTACCGCGCCGATGTTGGCGCCGTAGACGTGGATGCTGACCGAGGCGCGGTCGGCGAGCGCATTGGATACCGTATGGATGTCGCCCACGGTCGGGGACACCGCGTCGATGCCGCCCGGTTCGATGATATGTTCGCCGGTCTTGCGCATGGGCTCGCCGTCGCCGGCGCGCTCGTATTCCTCGCACTTCTCGGCGCCGCGCAGCACCCCGACCAGTCCCCACACCGTATGGTCGTGCACCGGGGTGGTATGTCCCGGCCCCCAGACGAAACTCACCACGGAAAAACGCTCCAGCGGGTCGCAGTAGAGCAGGTACTGGCGATAAGTGTCGGCTTGGTCCAGGGCAAACTCCTGCGGCAGCCAGTCGTCGCGCGCGATCAGCCGGGAGAGCAGCTCTTTTCCTGCACGCAGCATGGCGGGTTCGTCATGGCCGTATTGCTCTACCGCGCGCGTCATGTCCTGGACGAAGTGGCGCAGAGGTTCGATGTTGCTCATGGTCTGTCCTTTGTGAGTCTGTAACAAAACGAGGGGATAACTCCCCTCGCGCTCCCCTGAATCAGGGGCCATTCCGGACATTCTGAAATGGCCTCCAGGAATAATGGCTTTGTCGCCGTCGCTGTCATTCAATGTTGCGTCATGCTCAATGCTAGAATGTTTTTGCGCCTGCGTTTACAGCCCGACACGCGCGCAGCTTCCAGGTACAGGCCGGGGCAGGAGTCAATCATTACCGATCCTTTGAAGCGCGTCCAGCGTCTGCGCTGGACCGCCTTTGCGCTCGGCGCCATGGCGTTCGCACTGGCGTTCTTTCACCGGCTCGCCCCGGGTGCGATCGCGGGCGAGTTGCAGCGTGCTTTCTCCACTTCCAACGCGTCGCTGGGTCTGCTGGCGGCGACCTATTTCTATATCTACTTCGCCATGCAGGTGCCCTCCGGCATTCTCGCCGACACGCTGGGGCCGCGCAAGCTGTTCACCGCAGGGGCATTGGTGGCGGGGGCGGGATCCGTGCTGTTCGGGCTGGCGCCGGATTTCGGCCTGGCGCTGCTCGGGCGTTTTCTCGTCGGGCTGGGTGTGTCGGTGGCGTTTATCTCGGTGCTGAAGCTGAATGCGGCGTGGTTCCCGGAGCGCCGCTTCGCGACCATGACCGGGCTGCTGATGTTCATCGGCAACATGGGCG
>JAENXP010000295.1 GCA_016649475.1 Burkholderiales bacterium
CCCAGCGTCGGCATGTTGAGACCGGCCGCGGGCGTGTCTTCGTGCGGCCAGCGCGTGGTCACCACCTTGGTGCGGGTGTAGAACTTGACGCCCTCGATGCCGTGCATGTGCAGGTCGCCGAACAGCGAAGCCTTCCAGCCGCCGAAGGAGTAAAACGCCATGGGCACCGGGATGGGCACGTTTACACCCACCATGCCCACCTGGATCTCTTCCTCGAAGCGCCGCGCAGCGCCGCCGGAGTTGGTGAATATCGCCGTGCCGTTGCCGTAGGGATTGGCGTTGACCAGCGCTATCGCCTCTTCCAGCGTGTCCGCGCGCAGCACGATCAGAACCGGACCGAAGATCTCGTCCTTGTAGATCTTCATCCCGGGCTTGACCTGGTCGAAAAGCGTGGTGCCTATGAAAAAGCCGTTTTCGTAGCCCGCGATTTTCTTGTTGCGACCGTCGAGTACCAGCTTCGCACCTTCGGCCACGCCGATGTTGATATACCCCGCGACCTTGTCGCGATGGGCCAGGGTGACCAGCGGCCCCATTTCCACGCCGTCACCGTCGCCGGGGCCGACCTTGATTTTCGCGGCCTTGTCGGCGAGCATTTTCACCAGCGGATCGCCGATGGCACCCACGGCGACCACTGCCGAGATCGCCATGCAGCGTTCCCCCGCCGAACCGTAAGCCGCGCCGATCAGCGCGTCGGCGGTAAATTCCAGATCCGCATCCGGCAGCACCACGGCGTGGTTCTTGGCCCCGCCCAGGGCCTGCACCCGCTTGCCGTTCCTGGCGCAGGTTTCGTAGATGTATTTCGCAATTGGCGTGGAGCCGACGAAAGAGACGGCATGAATGCCCGGATGGTTCAGGATGGCGTCTACCGCTTCCTTGTCACCGTGCACCACGTTGAACACGCCGTCGGGCAATCCCGCCTCCTTGAACAGCTCGGCCATTCTCATGCTGGTCGAAGGCACTTTTTCCGAGGGCTTGAGGATGAAGGTGTTGCCGCAGGCGATGGACACCGGAAACATCCACAAGGGCACCATCGCCGGAAAGTTGAACGGCGTGATGCCGGCGCACACACCCACCGGCTGGCGCAGCGTGTGGCAATCGACGCCGGTGCCGGCGTTCTCGGTGTACTCGCCCTTCAGCAGCTGCGGGATACCGCAGGCAAACTCGATCACCTCGATGCCGCGCTGCACGCTGCCCAAAGCGTCGGGCAGCGTCTTGCCGTGCTCCTCCGAGGCGAGCTGCGCAAGTTCCTTTTGATTGGCCTGCATCAGCGCAAGAAACTTCTGCATCACGCGCGCGCGTCTGAGCGGCGGCGCGCTGCCCCACGCTGGGAGCGCGGCGCTTGCCGCCCGGACCGCCGAGTCGATGTCCTCCGCGTTGGCGAAAGTAACGCGCCGGACGACCTTGCCGGTGGCCGGATTGGTCACCTCGCCCAAGCGCATGCTGGTCGAGGCATGTGCGCCGCCGTTTACCCACAGGGGCACGCCGGGAAGGCCAACTGCCTTTTCATTGGGGTGGTTCATTCGAGCGTCCTCTTAAAATGGGGGCTCCAGCCGCGGAACATCGGGCCTGCCAGTACGTTGGGGCGCCACCGGAAACGTGGATTTTTCGTATGAAATCATACCACGGCGTGACCGCCCCGGATTTCGCGCGGCGGTATGACTTCCTGCGATTAAATACTGGCTGCACTTCCATGGCCTGCGCTGCATCGGCGCCGGCATACGCGACGATGGCGGACCACTTGTCGGCGGCCTGTCGGTATCGGCGCCGGCGGAGCGCATGAAACCGGGCTGGTCCGCCCTGGTCACGGAAACAGCGGAGAATATTTCGCGCGGCCCGGGCTATCGCGCCTAGGCGAGGCCGTCGCCCACCGCCACGTTTTCCGGCTCGAGTTCGATGCCTGATGCCCGCGCCTGCTGCAGAATCAGCGTGGCGAAATCCTGCTCGGTCAGGCCGCTACCCATCATGCTCTGGATCAGATCGCGCGTGACCGATGCCAGCGGCAGCGGCACCTCGAACTTGCGCCCCGCATCGAGACCGAGGTCGATGTCCTTGCGCAGCAGATAGGGCGTGAAAGTGACCTTGAAATCGAGATTGACCAGGGCCGGCGTCTTGTAGCGCGAGAATACCGAGCCCATCACGCTCTGGTTGATGAACTCCAGAAACGCATGGCGCGGCACACCCGCTTTATGCGCCAGGATGGTGATCTCGCACAGGGACTGGATCACGACGCCGAGGAATACGTTGTGGCAGATCTTGACGATGCGCGCGAGTTCGCCTTCGCCAACGTAGCTTGCGGCCGGCGCGATCAGCTTGAGCAGCGGCGACACTTCGTCGAACACCGCCTTCGGTCCGGAGCAGACAAAGGACAACTTGCCCGCCTTGATCACCTTGGCATTGCCCGACACCGGCGCGGCCAGCAGCTGGGTGCCGTGCGCGGCGAGAATCTCGCGCAGTTCGGCCGAGCCTTCGAGCGAGATCGACGAGCACTCGACGAGTATGCGCGGCACGCGGGGCTTGCCCTTGGCCGCAGGCCTCGTATTAACGGAATCCGCAGGCCTCGTTTTAGCGGAATCCGCAGGCCTCGTTTTGGCGGCATCCTTGGCCTGCGACAGCAGCCCGCCTTTGCCGGCGACGACTTCCTTTACATCGGCGTAGGTGGCAACCATGCAGAACACCACGTCGCAGCCGGCGAGTTCGCTCACCTTGCCGGCGATTTTCGCGCCGTATTTCGCCAGCGGCTCGGCCTTGGCGCGCGTGCGGTTGTATACGGTCAGATCGCAGCCCGACTTGGCCAGGCGCAGTGCCATTTCATAGCCCATGCGGCCGGCGCCGATCCAGCCTATACGCAACGATTTTTTGCTCATAGCGATTTCCCGAAGCTGCCGTGATAGGGATTGGCAATCGGCAGTTCCTCCGCCGGATAAAGCGAAATAATCTGCGGGCCCTTGGGCGTCAGGATCACTTCTTCCTCGATGCGCGCCGCCGAAACCCCGTCGGTCGCAGGACAGTAGGTTTCCACCGCGAACACCATGCCGGCCTTGAGCTCGATCGGCTCCTTGAACGACGTCAGGCGCGAGATCAGCGGCCGTTCGTGCAAGCCGAGGCCGAGGCCGTGGCAGAAATTGAGCCCGAAGGCGTCCATCTCGCTGGAAAACCCTGCCTGCTCCGCCTTGGGCAGCGCGGCGGCGATGCGGTCGCTGCTGACCCCCGGACGCAGCAGATCGATCGCTTTGTCCATCCATTCGCGCGCTTTCTTGTAGGCGGTGCGCTGCGCCGAGGTGGCGCGCCCGACGTTGAAAGTGCGGTAGTAACAGGTGCGATAACCCATGAAGGACTGGATGATGTCGAAAAAAGCCTGGTCCCCGGGGCGGATCAGCCGGTCGGTGAAATTGTGCGGATGCGGCGAACAGCGCTCGCCCGCGATCGAATTGATCGCTTCGACGCAGTCTGAACCCATTTCATACAGCCGCTTGGTGGCGAGCGCGACGATGTCCGACTCGCGCACCCCGGGCTTGAGCGCCTCGGCGATGTCCTGGTACACCCCGTCGACCATGGCCGCGGCCATGTTAAGCAGCGTCAGCTCGTCGATGCTCTTGACTTCGCGCGCCTGCAGCATGGTCTGCTGCCCGTCGCGCACCTCGATGCCCGCGCGCTGCAACTCGAAAATCATCGGCAGCTCGACCATGTCCACGCCCAGCGGCATGTCGCCCACGCCTTCGGCGTCCAGTATCGATTTGATCTCCTGCGCCGCATTGCGAAACAGGGTGAGGTCGGCACCGGTCGCCCCGCGCAGCCCCAGCATCCCCGCGCGGCAATGGTCGTGGTGCAGCCAGGGCGCGTGCATCTTGTGATGCCTGGCGGCGGAGCCGAAATCCCAGATGTAGGGGTCGCCGTTACCGGTCAGGAGCGAGTAGCGCGTGAGCTTGTCGCGCGCCCATTCGCCGATCACCGTGCTGGTTGTGTAGCGGATGTTGTGCTGATCGAAAGACAGCAGCGCGCCCAGCCCGGAATTGGCCAGGGCCGCGCGCGTGCGCGCCAGGCGGTAGTCGTGCAAGCGGCGGAAATTGACGCGCTCCTCGAAATCGACCTGCGTATGTCCAGGCGCGCCGATCGGCCGGTCCCATTTGAAATGCGGGTCGACGTCGTCGGGTTTGATGATCTTTGGTTCGATGGTTTTCTTCTTCGCCATGGCTGCTGTCCTCTCGGGCTGACTGCTGGTCATCGCGGCACCCCGCTTGGCTGCAAGCGCTGCTTGTGCCATACTCTATGCAATCGATTGCAGCACGATAGAGCATATCGGCTGCCGCGGCAAGGCCCAAAGCGCTACATGCACACGAAACGAACCCGAATACAGGACGTCGCCCGGGAAGCCGGGGTGCATGCGTCGACCGTGTCGCGGGTGCTCAACCCGCGCACCCGCGGCCTGATGAG
>JAENXP010000582.1 GCA_016649475.1 Burkholderiales bacterium
GATGGGATAGCCGCGGGTTTCGTCATGGCGCGCACCGACTTCGGCGATTACGGCCGCGCCGAGCCGGTGGCCGTGCTCGATACCATCGGGGTGGACCCGGATTACGCACACCGCGGCCTGGGTCACGCGCTGTTGACGCAGCTGTTTGTGAACCTGAAGGCGCTGCGCGTGGAGCGCGTGGAAACGATGGTGACGCGCGAGAACTTCGGGCTGCTCGGATTCTTCTACGACGCCGGCTTCGCGCAGTCACAGCGCCTGTCGTTCGACAAACGGGTGGCTTGAGCCTCGCGACCTTCCGTCCGCGGAAATTCCATCCTCATCATGCGCTGGTGGGTGGCCTACTGACCGAGCTCCTGTTTCAGCTTCCACAGCATCCGGATGTGGCCTTTTTCCTCGTCCATCAGCGTCTTGACGACCTCCTTGTCCTTGTCGTTGACGTAGGGCAGGAACTCCCAGAAGAACAGGATGGCGTCCTTTTCCAGGGCGATGGCCAGGCGGAAGACGTCCTTGGCGTCGATCGCCTTCTGCACGAAATCCTCGGATCCGATCTTGGAGTAAAGGCGGTCCTCCACCACCGAATCCATGTAAGCCTCCATGTCGGCGTCGTACTCCTCCGGCCGGACTTCCTCCACCGGCACGCCGTCGCGCAGTTTCACGAACGTGGCCACGTGCCGGTCTTCCTCGGCGGTGAGAAACTCGAACAGCTTGGTCATCTCCGGATTCGTGCTGAGCTTGGTCACGTTGGCGTAAAAGTCGCGCCGTTTCATCTCCTTCTCGACCGCGGCTTCGGCGATTTCTCGGGCAGTAAACACGGTGGTCATTTCCGGATTCTCCTAGTACGGCGACAGCTTAGTTTCGAAACGATGCGGCAAACAACCGAGGTCTCTGGCACACCGCTGCGTAGGAGCGAGCTTGCTCGCGAATTCGATGGTTCGCGAGCAAGCTCGCTTACATGGACGTTCCCCAGTTTGCAAGGGGGTTTCTCTTGTGCGTGCAAGGAGGATAGGACTGCGTGCTTACATTCGGTCTTTGTGTGCGGCCTGTTTGCCGCTGACCCTGATGGAATACGCTGGTCGATGCCTTTACTCCCACACGGACTCCAACGTCCCAGCGAGCTAGCAGGTTGAATCGACCACGGTCTGACCTTGTTGCCATCACTTGAGAAATCACCTGTGCAATCGAGAAAGTCGTCTGTTGCTCTTATTCGCTGCCGATCTGGGCGGGGTTCAGGACTCCGGTTCTCATCAGACGGTAGCTGCCGCCTGGCCCGACCAGTTCCTGTCGTAGGTCCGATCATGGGCCAAGAGCGCCCAGATCACCCGCACCGTCTTGTTGGCCAGCGCCACCGCGGCCACGTTCGGGTTGCGCCGCGCCAGGAGCTTCGCGAGCCACTGGTCGGTCGGGTTGCCCCCGCCTTTTGCTCGGCGCTCCAGCGTGCGGATCACCGCTCGTGCGCCGTGAATCAGGAGCATGCGCAGATAACCATCACCGCGCTTGGATATGCCCAGCAACCGGGTCTTGCCACCAGAAGAGTGTTGACGTGGCACCACGCCCAAGCAAGCAGCCATCTGGCGGCCGTTGTCGAATTCGCGCCCCTCGCCAAAGCTTGCCACTACAGCCGTGGCGGTGATCGGCCCCACACCGGCCACGGCATCGAGCCGCCTGGACAGTGCGTTGTTTCGATGCCAATCCAGGATCACGGCTTCTTCGGCACAGATCTCTGCATCCAACTGGCGGATGCGCGTGCTTTGGCGCTCGAACAGGTTACGCGCCACCCCAGGCAGGGTTTCGTCGGCAAACAGCGCCGGCAAGCGCTCCATCAAGGCGCGCCGACCGCGCGGGGCGATAAGCCCGAACTCGGCGAGCAGGGCGCGCAGCCGGTTGAGTTGCGCGGTGCGCTCAGCCACCAAGCCCGAGCGCACCCGATGCACGGCGAGGATGGCTTGCTGCTCCACACTCTTCACCGGCACGAAGCGCATGTTCGGTCGCGCCACCGCTTCGCAGATCGCCTCGGCATCGGCGGCATCGGTCTTGTTTGCCTTGACGTAGGGTTTCACAAAGTGCGGAGCCATCAGCTTGACCGTATGCCCAAGCGCGGTGAGCTTGCGCGCCCAGTGGTGCGCGCTGGCGCAGGCCTCGATGCCAATCGTGCAAGGCGCGAGCCTCGCAAAGAAGGGCAACACCTGCGCGCGAGACAGTTTCTTGCGTATCGCCGGCTTGCCCGCCGCGTCCACGCCATGCACCTGAAATTCGTTCTTTGCCAAATCAAACCCAATCGTAGTAGCCTTCATGTTGGACTCCCGCTCCGTTCAGTGGTTAGTAACATTTCCACTTTGGCACATCTGATGCCGCAGGTGCGGGGGTCCTCCCCCTTTCCTGCTAAGCATTCGATTGCCAACCCTTCGCCGCCGTCATTCAGCACGACGGTGAAAGGGGAACGTCCATACCATCTCCCACGCGGCGAGGCATCAGGGCCGCGGCCGGCGGAAAGGATGCGTGGAGGACAGCCCGCCATCCACAGCGATCGCC
>JAENXP010000004.1 GCA_016649475.1 Burkholderiales bacterium
GCGTTCAATGCCAAAGGAGTGCATGCCGAGCTCAACCTCAGAATTCCGGTAAAGGTCGTCACCACCGAGCGGCTCGGACTTCTGGGCGCGGCACTGCTTGCCGCACACGGCCGGTAAGCCGACAAATAGTCTGAAAATCAGCGCTGCGAAAGCCTGCCAATCCGGCGCGCATGCCGTGTTGACAATTGTCAATGCAGGTCCACTCTCGTCGGCTATGCTCGATTCGCGCGCTTGATTCACCAATAGGAGGCGGGCCATGCCACACGCACCAACACGTACACGAAACAACGCGACAGCATCGAAGTCCAAACCGCCGTCCAGGGCAGCGGTGCGCCAGCCGGCGATCGCGACAAATCTGCCCAAGGGAAGTTCGGATGCATTTCCGCGTTCGGGTCGTGCCGTCGACGCCGAGGAGCGCGAAAGGCTGGTAGCGCAGGCTGCCTATTTTCGCGCGGAAAAACGCGGATTCGCCCCCGGCGGCGAGCTGCAGGACTGGGTCGAGGCCGAGGCCGAAGTGCTGCGCCTGACCGGCAGTTAGCCCGGGGCGGGGATTCTTTCACAGTTCCTGCGTTTGCCCGGATACGCTGGAGTACCGGATCGATGTATGCTGGCGACAAAGGCGTCAGGGGTCACATGAACGGCTTCGATCAGGGCGGTGCGCAAGGCGATCGCGGCGGAACTCAACCGCGGCTGAAAATCGAACTCCGAGACCTGGCCAGTGACGCGCTGGCCATCGTGCTTGCAGGGGGGCGCGGCTCGCGCCTGGCCGAACTCACCGACTGGCGCGCCAAGCCCGCAGTCCCCTTCGGCGGCAAGTTCCGCATTATCGATTTCACCCTGTCAAATTGCATCAACTCCGGCATCCGCCGCGTAGGCGTTTGCACGCAATACAAGGCGCAGAGCCTGATCCGGCACCTGCAGCGCGGATGGAGTTTTCTCGACGGCCGCTTCGACGAGTTTATCGAACTGTTGCCGGCGCAGCAGCGTGTCACCGCCGATTGGTACCGCGGCACCGCCGACGCGGTATATCAGAACATCGATATTCTGCGCCGCCACCGCAGAAAATACGTTCTGGTCCTCGCCGGCGATCATATCTACAAAATGGATTACACGCGCATGCTCGCCGACCATGTGGCGAGCGGGGCAGTCATGACTGTCGCCTGCATCGAAGCGCCGCTCGCGGACGCGGACCAGTTCGGTGTGATGACCGTGGATGCGAACTGGCGCATCAGCGCATTCGAGGAAAAGCCGGCGCGGCCGCGGCCGCTGCCGGGCCGCGCGGACCAGGTGCTCGCGAGCATGGGCATCTATGTGTTCGAAGAGTCGTTCCTGTACGAGCAGCTCATTCGCGATGCCGAAGACTGCGAATCCAGCCACGACTTCGGCAAGGATGTGATTCCCTGGCTGATCCGCTCGGGCCAGAGATTGCACGCGCACCGTTTCAACGACAGCTGCGTCAACATGACCAAGGGCAAGCCGTACTGGCGCGATGTCGGAACGCTGGACGCATACTGGGAGGCGAACATGGAGCTGACCCGCGTCGTGCCTGAGCTCAATATGTACGATGCGGACTGGCCGATCTGGAGCTATCAGGAGCAATTGCCACCTGCCAAATTCGTGTTCGACAGCGACGGGCGCCGCGGTATGGCGGTCGATTCGCTGGTATCCGGCGGCTGTATCATCAGCGGCGCCACGGTGCGGCGCTCGGTGCTGTTTTCCAACGTGCGCGTGCAGGATTACTGTGAGGTCGAAGATAGCGTGGTCCTGCCGAACGTTGAGATCGGCAATAATGTGACTTTGCGGCGGGTGATAGTGGACACGAGTTGCAAGCTGCCCGACGGGTTGATCGCTGGCGTCGATCCGGAGGCGGACCGCAAGCGCTTTCACGTCACCGAGCGGGGGGTGACGGTGATCGTTCCGGAAAGTCTCGGCCAGTCGGTGCATCACTTGCGCTAGCGGATTTTTGAAAAGATGTCGTAGGCGAACGACGGGGTTGCGCGATATGGCGCAAGCCTGCGTTTGCACCTGAAGAACCTGTTGCAAAATGAATTTTGCAACAGCCAATGTAGGTGAGGATGATGGGGCGTGCCCCCCATTTTCATATGAACCCCAAGTCGGAGGTAACTGAAAGTGACGCTCGATCTATACCTTGAACCGGACCTCGCCGGTCCGATGGTTTTTCCAGCCGAGCCCTGCAGATGAGCAAGAATCGCCCCGTCGACCTCGTGCTGCTCTGGCATATGCACCAGCCCGATTACCGCGACCAGGCGAGCGGCGAGTTCCTGCTGCCCTGGGTGTATCTGCATGCGATCAAGGATTACACCGACATGGCCTGGCATCTGGAACAGCACCCGGGCATGCACGCGGTGGTCAACTGGGTGCCGGTGCTGCTGGATCAGCTGGAGGACTACGCCGGCCAGTTCGAAAGCGGCAAGCTGCGCGATCCCCTGCTGCGGCTGCTTGCACGCGATGCGGCGCAGGCCCTGACCGGGGAGGAACGCGCGCTGATCGCAGCGCGCTGCCTCGACCCGGCCGCCCTGGCGATGATTCAGCACTATCCGCCCTACAAGCACTTGTTCGAACTGTTCGGGTCGGTCGAGGCTCGGGGTCAGGCAGCGCTCGCTTACCTGTCGGACCAGTTTTTCCACGACGCGCTGATCTGGTATCACCTCGCATGGACCGGGGAGACGGTGCGGCGCGAGTCGGAATTGGTGACTCGGCTGATGGCGGTCGGCGCGCATTTTTCCCAGCAGGACCGCAGCGATTTGTTTCGGCTGATCGGACAGCTGGTGCGCGGCGTAGTCGGCCGCTACGCGCGTCTGGCGCAGGCCGGACAGATCGAAATCTCGACCACGCCGCACTATCATCCGCTGGCGCCGCTGCTGCTCGATTTCCGCTCGGCGCGCGAATCCGAGCCTAAAGCGCCCTTGCCGGAGACCTCGGACTATCCGGGCGGCCGCGCCCGCCTGAGCGCACAGCTGCGCTCGGCGCTAGCCAGCCATGCGCGCCGCTTCGGCGCGGCCCCTATAGGGTTGTGGCCGGCCGAGGGTTCGGTATCCGAGAGCATGCTGCGCGTGCTCAGCGGCAATGCACTGGGCTGGGTGGCGAGCGGCGAGCAGGTGCTCGCCAACAGTCTGCGCGCCTCCGGCGGCGCCGAGTCCCGATCGCGCTATCTGTACCGGCCTTACCGGCTGGGAGCCGCTCCCGACCTGACCCTGTTTTTCCGCGACGACAAGCTGTCGGATATGATCGGCTTCGAGTACCAGAACTGGCACGGCAGCGACGCCGCGGCGAATTTCGTCGGCGAGCTGGAACGTATCGCTGCCGAAGCGCCGCCGGACGAGCGGCCGCTGGTGAGCGTGATCCTCGATGGCGAAAACGCCTGGGAGCATTATCCGTATAACGCCTACTATTTTCTGCGCGCGTTGTATCAGACGCTGGAGGCGCACCCGTCGGTTCGTGCGACCACGTACGCCGCAATTTTGCGGGAGCGCGCGAAACAGAGTGCTGCGCCGACCGGTATGTCGCCCGCAGTAATGCATCAGCTCGATCGGCTGGTTGCCGGCAGCTGGGTCTACGGCAATTTCTCCACCTGGATCGGATCGCGGGACAAGAACCGCGCCTGGGATCTACTGTGCGCGGCCAAACAGAGTTTCGACCTGGTCAGCGCGAGCGGGCGCCTGGACACCGAGCGCAGCGCCGCAGCCGAGCGCCAGCTTGCCGACTGCGAAGGCTCGGACTGGTTCTGGTGGTTCGGTGACTATAATCCGGGCGCGGCCGTGGCGAGTTTCGACCGACTGTATCGGGGGAAACTCGCCAACCTTTACCGCTTGCTCGATCTGCCCGTACCGGCGGAGCTGGCCGAAGCTATTTCCCATGGCCACGGCGACCCGGAGGGCGGGGGCAGCATGCGCCGCGGAAGCGCGGCAGGCGGTGATACGGCCTAAGTGCCGCCGCGAAGCTATGCAGCGTGACGGGCGTTAGCGACGATCTGTTGCAGCTTTTCGACGTCGACCAGCCGCAGCTCTTTGTTGTGCACCTGGATCACGCCGGTCTCGTCGAACTTGGACAAAGCGCGGCTGACCGTTTCCTGAGTCAGACCGAGAAAGCTTCCTAGGTCCAGCCGGGTCATGCGCAAATTGAAGCGGGTATCGGAGTAACCGAGATGCGCGTAGCGCTCGCCGAGGATCAGCAGAAACGCCGCCACCCGGGACTCTGCGCCTAGCGAGCCCAGCAGCCACATCTGCATATGCTCGCGCGCAAGCTGGCGGCTAAGGAGCTTGTAGACGAAGTGCTGCAACGCCCCGGCTTTGCCGCCAAGATGTGCGAGCCGCGGGAACGGGATGATCGCCACTTCGCTGTCTTCGAGGGCAACCGCCTCGGTGCGGTAATGCTGTGCTTCGATCCCGTCCAGACCCAATACATCGCCCGCCATGGGAAAGCCCAGCACCTGGTAGCTGCCCTCGGCGTCGAGCAATACGCTTTTGAACGTGCCTGAGCGGACCGCATAGATGGGACCGAATTGATCGCCTGCGTGGTACAAAGCCACGCCCTGGCGGACGCGGCGCAGGGTGAAGCTGGTGCCAGGGTCGATGCCGAGCCCGTCTAGACTGATCTTCAGCAGGTCCAGAAGTTCGTCCAGGCTCAGAGCCGCGGCTGTACTCGGCGCCAGTGCTGCGGTTCGAGTGTCGTGCGACGCAGTCTGTAGTTGCATGGCGATGTTCCTGCTCTTGAATCCTGTATGTGAAAAGCCTGCCTGTCGATGCTGCCGACGGACTCCATCCGGTTTTCGTGCAAGCTGAATTTAGTGTAGGGTTGCCTCAGCAAGAACGATATCGGACGGGTCTGAAACGGGACTACCGTATCCAAGGTAGTCCCGAGGCGCCGGGTTGCCGCGCCATCGTTCCGTTACCGGTGTTAGGCCGAGGTAAGTCCTTCGCGGATGGCGTATCTGGTCAGTTCCGCCACATTGTGCAAGTCGAGCTTGCGCATGATATTGCGCCGATGCACTTCGACCGTGCCGGTCGCGATGCCCAGCGCCTCGGCTATCATGGTCGAGGTTTTGCCGCTGGCCAAAAGCTGCAGCACCTCGCGTTCGCGCCGGCCCAAGGTATGGTTGCGCGATCCCTGCAGCGAGTTTCTGCGCAGGTTGTCGACGATGGCCGCCGCCGCCTCCGCATACAAATAGGTCCCGCCCTGCGCCACTTCGCGTATGCCGCGCAGCAGTTCCTCGCTGCCGGCGGATTTGACGACATAGCCGCGCGCGCCCGCCTCCAGCATCTGCATCACCATGCGCCGGTCGGCAAAAGTGGACAGGCCCAGTACCTTCATGCCGGGGTGTTCCGCGAGCAGGCGCCGTGTCGCCTCTATGCCGCTCATTCCGACCAGTCCGATGTCCATGACTACCACGTCGGGCGCGAGCGCACGCGCCATCTCGAGCGCGGCGGCGCCGTCGTCCGCCTCGGCGACGAGTTCTATGTCGCCGGCCTTTTCCAGGATTCCGCGCAGTGCCTCGCGCAGCATCTTGTGGTCGTCCACCAGCAGAATGCGGATGCTCATGGCGCGGTTTCTCCTGGAGAGTCATGGATCGGAGCGATTATGGTGACCGTGGTGCCCTTCCCCGGGCGGCTGTCGACATGCATTTCGCCGCCGATGAATTCGACGCGCTCGCGCAGGCTAACCAGTCCGATTCCGCCCGTTCCCGGCGCAGCTTCCGCCAGCTTTTGATAGTCGAACCCGCCGCCGTCGTCGTTCACCACCAGTGTCACGCGGTCGCCGGAGCGCATGCAGCTGAGCTCGGCAGCGCGCGCGCCGGCGTGTTTGGCGACGTTGATCAGCAGTTCGCGCACGGCGCGGAACAAGGTGGTGCGCGAAGGCTCGTCCAGTTTCTTGGGTGCGCCGTCGTCGCTCAAGTGCACCTTCAGGCCGTATGCGCGTTCCATTTCCTCGGTCAGCCACTCCAGCGCCGGAAACAGTCCGAGCGTGTGCAGCACCGGCGGGCTGAGCTGGAACACGAGCGTGCGTATAGACCGGTTCGCGCGGTCGGTGAGGTCCTCGATCGCTTTCAGTTCGCCCGCCATGTGGGCGCTGTGCCTGCTGCCGTGCAATGCGGTCAGCTTGTGCTTGATGATCGCAAGCACCTGGCCCAGGTCGTCGTGCAGGTCCTGCGCCAGCGAGCGGCGCTCGCGCTCCTCCGCCAGCGACAGCTCGACCGCGAGCGCGCGCAGCTGCGCCGTGCGCTGATGGACTTTCTGCTCCAGCGACTCGGTTGCCTTCTTTTGCGCCGCGACCACGGCGTCAGCGGCGAGACGCGCCTCGGTGATGTCGACGAAAGTGATGACGACGCCGTTGATGCTCTGATCGGCACCGAGATAGGGGATCAGCCGCCGCTGGTACCAGCGGCCGTCATCGAGATGGAGTTGGCGTTGCACCGGTGTCAGCTCGTCCAGCACCATGGCGGCCTGCTCCAGCAGGTCGCTGCCTGAGAGCGCCGTGCGGAAGTCGCTGATCGGTCGGCCGATATCTGAGTCGATCAGGTTGAACAGCTTGTTCATCGCCGGGGTGAACCAGCGGATGTGGAAGCCGTGGTCGATGCATACCGTCGCAACGTCGCTGCTCGCGAGCAGGTTCTTCAGGTCGTCGTTGGCGGCTTCGAGCTCGACCACCTTGTCCTGCAGCTGCTGGTTGACCGTGGACAGCTCTTCGTTCAGCGACTGCAGTTCTTCCTTGGAGCTTTCCAGTTCCTCGTTGATCGACTGCAGCTCCTCGTTTACCGATACCACTTCCTCGTTCGATACCTTCAGCTCCTCGTTGGAAGCTTCCATGCGCTCGACGCTGTTCTGCAGATCGTCCTTGGTTACGCGCAGTTCGTCCTCGAGCTGGCGCACCAGTTCGTTGTCGCCGCCCGTTTGAGCGGACGCCGGCGCAGTCCGTACCTCGTCCTGAAACACGACCAGCAGCAGGCCGGTGCTGTCGCCGTCGAGCCCTGCCGGGGTGACCGTCAGCCGCACCGGCGCGAATCCGCCGTCGCGTTTCACCCGCGCGTTGGCTATGCTAACCGTCGCCTCGCGCGCCTGCGCCTCGCGCAGCGCGCTGCGCAGGCCTGCGCGCAGGCCGTCGCGCGCCTGCGCCAGCAAATCCTGCGTCGGCGCGCCGCGCGGGCGACGCAGGTAGTTTTCCACCGGACCGCACAGGTAGAGGATTTCGCTGCGACCGTTGACCAGCACCGCAGCCGGCGCGAACCGGTCCAGTATCAGCTGCTGCGCGCGGCCCGCCAGTTGCAGGCCGCGCGGGGGTGCGCGCCTGATCGCTGCCGCCGCGCCGGGGGCGTGCACCATTTCGTTGATCGGGACAAGTTCCAGCGGTTGGTGTCCCAAGCCGCCTCCGCGCTGGTAGATGCGCCACTTCTTTGAAATCGGCTTGAGCAGATCGCCGCGGTCTCCTATGGTCTCGGCACTGCCGAGGAACAGATAGCCGCCGGGGCGCAGCGCGAATTCGAATAGGGCGACGATTTTTTTCTGGATGTCGGATTCAAGGTAGATCAGCAGATTACGGCAACTGATGAGGTCGAGCCGGGAGAACGGCGGATCGGCCACCAGGTTCTGCACGCCGAATATCACCGATTCACGCAGCTCTCGCGCCACCTGGTAGTGATGGTTCTCGGCGGTTTCGACGAAGAAGCGGCGCAGCCGCTCGGGCGAGATGCGCGTCGCCACGCCCGCCGGATAGACGCCGTCGCGGCCGACCTGGAGGGTTTCCTCGTTGGTGTCTGTGGCAAACACCTGCACCGGGCAGTGCTTGCCGATCAGTTTGAGATTTTCCAGCAGCAGCATTGCGATCGCGTAGGCTTCCTCGCCGGTGGCGCAGCCGGGCACCCAGACACGGATCGGTTCGGCCATCGGCTTGGCATGGACCAGCGCTGTGATGACCTCGGACTGCAGTATGTTCCATGCGTCCGGATCGCGGAAGAACTCGGTAACGCCGATGAGAAAATCCCTGAACAGCGCATCGATCTCCGCAGGGTTCTTGTGCAGCATGTCGACATAGTGGTCCCAGCGCTCGATCGAACGCAGGCCCATGCGCCGCAGGACGCGCCGCAGCAGGGTGCTTCGCTTGTAACCGGAAAAACTGTAGCCGCGCCGGCCGCGGACCAGATCGAGCACCGACTCCAGCCCCGCCTCCTCGGATTGCGCCACGGTTTCCTGCCGCGCCGCACCGGCGGCGTAGGGGTGCCGCGCATAGCCCGTCAGCACCTCCGGCATTTTCGCCACCGGCAGTATGTGGTTGACCATGCCGCTGGCGATGGCGCTTTGCGGCATGCCGTCAAACTGCGCTGTATCCGGACGCTGCGCGAGCACGATGCCGCCGTTGGCGGCGATGCTCTTCACCCCCAGCGCGCCGTCCGAGCCGCTGCCGGAAAGGACGATGCCTATCGCCCGTTCGTGCTGGTCCTCCCCGAGTGAGGCGAAAAAATGGTCTATCGGCAGGCGCGGACCATGCAACTGTGTCGGCGCGGCGAGCCGGAGCACTCCCCCGTGTATCGACGGATAGGTGTTGGGGGGAATGGTATACACGTGGTTCGGCTCGACGCGCATACCGTCCTCGGCCTGGACCACGGGCATGCTGGTGCGTTTGCCGAAAAGTTCTGCGGCCAGGCTTTTCTGCGTCGGATGCAGGTGCTGGATGACGACGAAGGCGATGCCGCTATCGGCCGGCATGGTGTCGAGGAAGGTGCGGATCGCCTCGAAGCCGCCGGCGGAGGCGCCGATCGCAGCGACGCAGGGCCCGGGCGGGAGCGCACCCGTTGCTGCCGGCCGGTCCGGAACGCCGGCACTGACTGAGCGCGCAGGTTTTTTTTGCGCCGGTCGCCGCAGCGTTGAATTGCGGGCTTTTTTCGCGGGCGCTTTTCTTTTCGATGCCGCTGCTGTTTTAGCCATCGCTCGTCCACAGTGGGTGAGTGCAGTTCGCGCAATTTTCTATAAAAATCTGCACACCTCTTCGCGCGGCGGGCGTAGGCTGCGCGGCATTGCTATCGACGCATCGCCGTGGACGGTGTTGCACAGGAGATTCGACTCTAGTGCGTGCGTGGACTGCGCAAGATCGTGCCCATCTCTTCGAAAATGAGCGTCATGATCATCGTCTCGAGCATAGCGAATGATCGATTATAGGCGAATGCAGCGCAGCTGCAGTCGGCGCGGACTGCGATGCTGGTTTGGCGCCGGTTTGCGCGTCGCGACCGGGCGGCGGTCGACAGGGTGGGGTGCCGGGTCCCGCCGCAAATCACGAGCCGCCCGCCTGATTATGTTAATATTTCACTTTCGGTATATAATATATCTATCTGTTTTTAAACAAGTTTGAAAATTACAGTGTCGTCGACAGAATCGCTTTTAAGCCTTTGTCTCAATTGGATAAATCTTTAATAGAGTCCTTGACCTGAGCAATTAACTCCTCTAAAGTGGGAAATAGTAGTTTTTAGTGGGAAATTATGGGATTTCCTGCCAAAGCGCTCACTTAAAGAAAGGGGAAAGGAAATGTTTCAGGGTGCGGCAGCCTTAAGCCTCGATGCTAAAGGACGCCTCACCATTCCGTCGCGTCATCGCGACGCGCTGCTGGAAAAATCCTCCCCCCCACGTCTCGTACTGACTGCCCATCCTGACGGTTGCCTGCTGCTCTATCCCGCCAGCGCCTGGCCGCCGATACGCGAGCGCGTCATGGCCTTTCCGGCCCTGGATGCGCGTTTCTCGGTATGGAAGCGGCTACTGGTCGGCTTTGCCGAAGAAATCGAGCTCGACGCCGCATGGCGCGTGCTGATCTCGCCCGAACTGCGCAACTTCGCCAAGCTGGACAAATCGGTGATGCTGGTCGGGCAGGGCAGCCACTTCGAAATCTGGAATCAGGAGACCTGGGAAAAGCAATTGCAGCAGCTGACGGCGCAGACCCAGCTGCCGCCGGGGATGGAAGATTTTGCTCTGTGACCGCAGCTGCGGATGAGGAAGCGCTCGCAGTGGCGGCACACGATTCGCACACGACGGTGTTGCTGCAGGAGGCGGTCGATGCTTTGGCGATACGCGCAGATCCGGAGCGTTCAGAGGGGACTTATGTCGATGCAACCTTTGGCCGCGGCGGACACAGCCGGCTGATCCTCGAGCGTTTGGGTCCGCGCGGGCGGTTGATCGCGCTCGACAAGGATCCGCAGGCGGTCGCGGCCGCAAGGAGTATAGGCGATGCTCGCTTCAGCATGGTGCACGCGAGTTTCGTCGACCTGGCCGGAGTGCTCGAGCGCCTCGGCCAGGAGGGTGTGGATGGGGTGCTGCTCGACCTGGGCGTGTCTTCGCCGCAGCTCGACGACGCCGCGCGCGGCTTCAGTTTTCGCCGCGACGGCCCGCTCGATATGCGCATGGACACGAGCCGGGGGCAAACCGCCGCACAGTGGCTGGAAACGGCCGGTGAATCGGAGATCAGGGAGGTGATCCGCGATTATGGTGAAGAACGGTTTGCTAAACAGATTGCAAAGGCGATTGTTGCTGCTCGGCAAAGAGGGCCAATCGTCAGCACAGGGCAACTTGCCGAGATCGTGGGTGCGGCCGTCCGCACGCGGGAAAAAAACAAGGATCCGGCGACGCGCACCTTCCAGGCTGTTCGGATTTTCCTCAATCAGGAGCTTGCGCACTTGTCGTTAGCTCTGCCGCGTATGCTCGAGTTGCTGCGGCCCGGAGCGCGCCTGGCGGTCATCAGTTTTCACTCGCTCGAGGACCGCATCGTGAAAACCTTCATGCGCGATGCCGGGCGCGTCGATGTGCCGGTCCGCCTGCCGCTGCGCGAGCGCGAGCTGCCGCAGCCCAGGCTGCGGCTGATCGGCAAACCGGTGCGGGCGTCGGCGCAGGAGATCGCCGCCAATCCGCGTGCGCGCAGCGCGATCCTGCGCGTCGCCGAACGAACCGGGGTCTGAGGTGGCGCGGATCAACCTCCTATTGCTTGCGTTGCTCACCGCCTGCGCGCTTGGTCTGGTCACCTCGCAGCACAAGGCGCGAAAGCTTTTCGCCGAGCTCGAGCGCGAGCAGGAACTGGCGCGGCAGCTCGATGTTGAATGGGGACAGCTGCAGCTCGAACAGAGCACCTGGGCGATGCATGCGCGCGTCGAGAAGATCGCGCGCGATCGCCTGCACATGAGCGTGCCCGATGTGCAGCGTAACCAGGTGGTGATACACGCGGCGGCGGCGGAGGCCGGGCGATGAATTACGCCGCCAGTCCGGTGCTTGCGCTGCACCTGCCGCTGTGGCGCTCGCGCATGCTGCTCGCGCTGATCGCCGGCGGCTTTCTGGTTCTTGCCGGCCGTGCCGTATACCTGCAGGGCTTGAACAACGATTTCCTGCAGCAAAAAGGCGAGTCGCGCTATAGCCGTGTGCTGGAGATCAGCGCCAATCGAGGCAAGATTACCGACCGCCACGGCGAGGCGCTGGCCATCAGCACGCCAGTCAAGTCGGTGTGGGCGATCCCGGAAGAGCTGCAATATTCCACGCAGCAGCGCGCCAAGCTCGCCGCGTTGCTGGAGTTGCGGCCGCGGGAACTCGACAAGCGCCTGGAGGAAGCCTCGGCTTTCGTCTACCTCAAGCGCCAGATTCCGCCGGAAATCGCCCGGCGCGTGAGCGAGCTGCACATTGCCGGCCTGTTCCAGGATCGCGAATACCGCCGTTACTACCCCGGCGGCGAGGTGATGGCGCAAGTGCTCGGTTTCACCGGCGCGGACGATGCCGGCCAGGAGGGCATCGAACTAGCCTTCCAGTCCACTCTCGCGGGCAAGTCCGGCAGCCGGCGGGTGATCAAGGACCGCATGGGTCAGATCGTCGAGGATACGCAATCGATCCGCGAGGCGCAGAACGGCCGCGATCTGACGCTCGCGCTGGACGCGAGACTGCAGAACCTCGCTTACTCGCAGCTCAAACTGGCCGTGGCGGGCAACAAGGCCAAGGCAGGCGCCATCGTCGTGCTCGACGCCAAAACCGGCGAGGTGCTCGCGCTCGCCAACCTGCCTAGCTACAATCCCAACAACCGCAGCCGCTTGTCGGGCGCGCAATTGCGCAACCGAGCGATCACCGACACGTTCGAGCCGGGTTCCACCATGAAGCCCTTCACCGTGGCGCTCGCCATCGAGCAGGGAAAGGTCAAGCCGGGGACGATGATCGCGACCGCGGGCGGCAGCATGAACGTGGGCCGCGCGACCATACACGATGCGCACCACTTCGGCGACATGACGGTGGCGCAGGTGATCCAGCGCTCGAGCAACGTCGGCGCCGCCAGAATCGCGCTCAGCCTGCCGGCGGAGGCGATGTGGACCATGTTCGATCAGGCCGGCTTCGGCAGCGCCCCGCGCGTGGGCTTTCCGGGGGAAGCCGGGGGCAGGTTGCGCCCGTACAAGAGCTGGCGTCCGATCGAGCAGGCCACCATGGCCTACGGCCACGGCATCTCGGTGTCCCTGCTGCAACTCGCGCACGCCTATACCATTTTTGCGAGCGACGGCGAGTTGATGCCGCTGTCGCTGCTGCGCGTCGACGCCCCGGGCACCGGCAAGCGGGTCATCTCTCCCGCCACCGCGCGCAAAATGCGCGACATGCTGGAACTGGCGGTGCAGCCGGGCGGGACGGCGCCGCAGGCGCGCGTGATGGGCTATCGCGTGGCGGGCAAGACCGGCACCGCGCACAAGGAAGAAAACGGCGTCTACGCCCAGCACAAGTATGTGTCCTCTTTCGTCGGGTTCGCGCCGGCCTCGGACCCCAGACTGGTGATCGCGGTAATGCTGGACGAGCCATCCGCGGGCCAATATTACGGTGGCGTGGTCGCGGCACCGGTATTTTCCGCGGTGATGGGTGGGGGCTTGCGCCTGCTGGGCGCAGCGCCCGACGCGCCGCTCAAACCGCTGGAACTGCCGCTAGTGGGTTCCGAAATCAGGGAAGGCGTTTGAAATGGAAGCGACAACGCCGTGACTGATACAGCGATCGACATTCTGCGCAAGCTGCAGCAGCAGGGCGCGCATATACGAGGCCTTAGCCCCGACAGCCGCTACTTGCGTGCAGGCGACGCATTCGTCGCCTATCCGGGCGCGAGTACCGACGGCAGACGCTACATCGCCGACGCGCTTGCACGCGGCGCGGCTGCGGTGCTGTGGGAACGCGACGGTTTCGCCTGGAACGAGGCCTGGAACTCGCCCAATATCGGCGTGGACGGTCTGCGCGCGCTGTCCGGCCACCTGGCGCACGAAGTCTACGGCAGGCCGTCGGAAAAACTCTGGCTGGCCGGCGTTACCGGCACCAATGGCAAGACCTCCTGCAGCCAGTGGATCGCACAGGCACTCGCCGACCTGGGACGCAAGACCGCGGTGATCGGCACGCTCGGCAGCGGCTTTCCCGCAGCGCCGGGGAGTAAATCTGACGCAGGACTTGCGCCCACGCTCAATACCACGCCGGACGCCATCCAGCTGCACCGGCTGCTCGCCGAGTTTTTGCAGGCGGGCGCGCAGGGCGCGGTGATGGAAGCGTCCTCGGTAGGTCTGGACCAGGGGCGGGTCAACGGCGTCCGTTTCGACGTGGCACTGCTTACCAACCTGTCGCGCGACCACCTGGAGTATCACGGCGACATGGAGCGCTACGCCGAGTCGAAGGCGCAACTGTTCGATGCGCCCGGGCTTTCCGGCGTGGTGCTCAATATGGACGACGTCCTCGGGGTGCGCATCGCGCAGAAGCTCGCCGGCAGCAAAACGGTGCGCGCCGGCTACAGCATCCATGCAGGCGCCGCCAGTGCCGCCGGTTTGGAATATTTTCTTGAAGCCGAAGACATCCGGCTGTCCAAGGACGGCATCGCCTTCGGTCTGGTCAGTTCCTGGGGGCAGGCCGAAGTCAAAAGCGCACTGCTCGGGCGCTTCAACGTGTCCAACCTGCTCGGCGTGCTGGGGGTGCTGCTCGGCGCCGGGGTGGCACTCGAACCGGCAGTGGCGGCAATCGCCGCGCTCACATCGCCGCTCGGGCGCATGCAGCGCATGGGCGGCAAAGACAGGCCTCTGGCCGTGATCGATTACGCGCACAGCCCGGATGCGCTCGAAGCGGCGTTATTCAGCCTGCGGCCGATGGTAGCCGCGTCCAAGGGCCGGCTCATCTGCGTCTTCGGCTGCGGGGGTGATCGCGACCAGGGCAAACGCTCGCTGATGGGGGCAGTCGCGGCGCGCGGCGCGGACCGGGTGTTGCTCACCAGCGACAACCCGAGTGGCGAAGATCCGATAGGAATCATCACCGACATACTGGAAGGGGTGTTGACCGAAGCCCAAGCCGGGCAGGCGCCGCTGGTCATAGCCGACCGGCGTGAAGCGATTGTCGCGGCGATCGGCGCCGCCGCCGCGGGGGACGTGATTCTGATCGCCGGCAAGGGCCACGAGAATTACCAGGTGATAGCCGGGCAGCGTATCGCCTTTTCGGACACGGCCGTTGCGGCGGAAGCGCTCGCGGCGTGGAAACCATGATGGACCTGAGCGAAGCGGCGCGGGCCAGCGACGGCGTAGCGCGCGGGGACAACGCGCGCTTCACCGCGGTGTCCAGCGACACGCGCACCATCGGGGAAGGCGCGCTGTTCGTGGCGCTGCGCGGAGAACGCTTCGACGGGCACGGGTATCTCGAAGCGGCGCGCGCGCGCGGTGCGGCGGCGGCCATGGTCGACCAGCGGGCGCCGGAAAGCGGCGGCGGCGCCGCGCCGTTGCCGCTGCTGGTCGTCGACGATACGCGCCTGGGCTTGGGAAGGCTCGCCGCCTACTGGCGCAGCAAGTTCACTCTGCCGCTGATCGCTGTGACCGGGTCGAACGGCAAGACCACGGTCAAGGAAATGATCGCCGCCATCCTGTCCGAACACGCAGGGGCGGGGAGCGCTTATGCGACGCCGGGCAACTTCAACAACGATATCGGCTTGCCGCTGACACTGCTGGGACTGCGCGCGCAGCATAGTTGTGCCGTGGTGGAATTGGGAATGAATCATGCGGGCGAAACGGCCTACCTCGCAGCAATCGCGCAGCCGACCGTGGCGCTGGTGAACAACGCCCAGCGCGAGCACCAGGAATTCATGCGCAGTGTGGAGGACGTGGCACACGAGCATGGCGCGGTGTTCTCGGCCCTGCCAGCGGACGGGGTGGCGGTGATCAACGCCGACGACGCCTACGCCGACTATTGGCGCGGCGCGTGTGCGCCGCGGCGGGTCCTGGACTTCGGCATCGACCAGCCCGCGGCCGTGGGTGGCAGCTACGCTCTGCGAGATTTTGGCAGCGAAATCGTGTTGCGCGTCCCGCAGGGGGAGACCCCGGTCAGCCTGCAGGCCGCCGGGGTGCACAATGTGCGCAACGCCCTTGCGGCAGCCGCGGCGGCGACGGCCGCCGGCGTCGGCTTGAGCGCCATCGCACGCGGGCTCGCCGGTTTTCATCCGGTGCAGGGGCGGTTGCAGAAAACAAGCGGAAGGCGCGGCGCAATCGTCCTCGACGATACCTACAACGCCAATCCCGATTCGGTCATCGCCGCGCTGGAGGTGCTCGCGCGCGCGGCCGGCAGAAAATTTCTGGTGCTGGGCGATATGGGCGAAGTCGGCGCACACGGTGCGCAATTCCACGCCGAGATCGGCCGTCACGCGCGCGCCCTGGGCGTCGACCGCCTGTTCCTGCTCGGGAGATCCTGCACCCATGCGGCGGCGGCGTTCGGCGCAGGTGCGCGGCACTACGGCGATATCGATGCGCTGCTGGCCGAGCTGGAACCCGGCCTCGCGCAAGACGTCACCGTGCTGGTAAAGGGTTCGCGCTTCATGCGCATGGAGCGCGTAGTGCAGGCGCTCACCGGCGCGCAGGCGGGGACCCACTAGATGCTGCTCGAATTGGCACAGTACCTGGGCAAGGACATCCGCGCGTTCAACGTGTTCGGCTATATCACGCTGCGCGCCGTGCTTGCCTGCCTGACAGCGCTGGCGATCTCGTTCATCACCGGGCCGCTGGTGATACGCAAGCTGACCGCCTACAAGATCGGCCAATCGGTGCGCGACGACGGCCCGCAGTCGCATCTGACCAAGGCCGGCACACCCACCATGGGCGGGGCGCTGATCCTGGTTTCGATCGGCATCACCACGCTACTCTGGGGCGATCTGTCCAACCGCTTTCTCTGGGCCGTGCTCGTCGTGACGCTGGGTTTCGGCGCTATCGGCTGGGTCGACGACTACCGCAAGATTGTGGAGCGCAATCCGAAGGGATTGTCGGCGCGCACCAAGCTCTTCTGGCAGTCGCTGATCGCGCTGGTCGCGGCCGTATACCTGGCATTTGCCGTGTCCTCGCCTAGCAGCGCCAGGATCTTCGATCTGTTCACGGCGTGGGTGGGCAGCGGCTTTTCCATGACCTTGCCGCCCAAGGCCGACCTGATCCTGCCGTTCTTCAAGAACATCGCTTACCCCCTGGGCGTGTGGGGATTCATCGTGCTCACCTACTTCGTCATCGTCGGCACCAGCAACGCGGTCAACCTCACTGACGGCCTGGACGGCCTGGCGATCATGCCGGCGGTGATGATCGCGGGGGCACTCGGCATCTTCGCCTACGTCGCCGGCAATACCGTGTACTCGAAATACCTGCTCCTGCCGTATATCCCGGGCGCGGGCGAATTGACGGTGTTCTGCGGCGCGCTGGCCGGCGCGGGGCTGGGTTTTCTCTGGTTCAACGCCTATCCGGCAGAGGTGTTCATGGGCGACGTGGGCGCGCTCGCGATCGGCGCGGCCCTGGGGACGGTCGCCGTGATCGTGCGCCAGGAGGTGGTGTTGTTCATCATGGGCGGCGTATTCGTCGCCGAGACGCTGTCGGTGATGATGCAGGTGCTGTACTTCAAGTGGAGCGGGGGCAAGCGCATCTTCCGCATGGCGCCGCTGCACCACCACTACGAGTTGTCGGGTTGGAAAGAGTCACAAGTGGTCGTGCGCTTCTGGATCATCACGATGATGCTGGTCTTGTTCGGATTGTCGACGTTGAAACTCAGATGAATCTGTCCGGCAAAAGCGCACTGGTTCTGGGTCTGGGCGAAACCGGCCTGTCGATGGCGCGCTTTCTCGACCGTCGCGGCGCGCGCGTGCGTGTCGCGGACACCCGCGACGATCCACCGGGGCTGGCCGTGCTGGCTGAGAAAGTGCCGCAGGCGGAGCTCGTCCTCGGCGCCTATCGCGACGCATCCTTCGCCGGCGTCGATCTTGTCGCCATCAGTCCGGGGGTGCCGCTCGCTACGCCGCAGGTGCGCGCCGCCGCCGCGCGCGGCATCCCGGTGGTCGGGGACATCGAACTCTTCGCGCAGGCACTGCGCGAAGGCCACGGCGGTGCGCAGGCACCGCGTGTAGGCCACGGCGGTGCGCAGGCACCGCGCACCCGCAACAGGGCTGCGCGAACTGGGTCGCCGGGATCGCCGCCTCAGGTGCTGGCCGTCACCGGCACCAACGGCAAGACCACGGTAACCGCGCTTGCCGGCGCGATGTGCAGGCGCAGCGGACTGGCCGCGGAAGTGGCAGGCAATATCAGCCCGGCGGCGCTGGACGCGCTGATGCACTGCGAAGATGTCCGGCACCGGCCCGAGGTTTGGGTGCTGGAACTCTCCAGCTTCCAGCTCGAGACCACGCGCACGCTCAATCCCGCTGCCGCCACGGTCCTCAATCTCAGCGAAGATCATCTGGACCGCTACGACGACATGGACGCGTACGCGCGCGCCAAGGCGCACATATTCAGAGGCGAAGGCGTCCAGGTGCTCAATCGCGACGACGCGCGCAGCATGAGCATGGCTGTGGCCGGCCACAAGCAGGTGAGTTTCGGCCTGGATGAACCTGGCGGGGCCGAGGACTACGGCATGCTGCGCGTCGACGGCGCACTGTGGCTGGCGCAGGGTGCGACGCCGCTCCTGGCATTTAAGGAGCTGCCGCTTGCCGGGCTGCATAACGCCGCGAACGCGCTCGCCGCGCTTGCGCTGGCGCGCGCGCTCGACCTTTCCTATACGCCGCTCCTGGCCGCATTGCGCGAATTCAAGGGCCTGCCGCACGGGCTGGAGCAGGTGGCCGAAATCGACGGCGTCACCTATTACAACGACTCCAAGGGCACCAATGTCGGCGCCACGGTCGCGGCCTTGCTTGGTTTCGCCGAGCTCGCCGCGAGCGGCGCGCGCGTGGTTCTGATCGCAGGCGGCGAGGGCAAGGGGCAGAATTTTGCGCCTCTCGCCGAACCGGTTTCCCGCTACGCCCGCTCGGTGGTACTGATCGGCCGCGATGCCGAGCTCATCGCCAGCGCCATCGGCGCGAGCGGCGTAAGCGTGCTGCGCGCAGGCGATATGGAGGAAGCGGTGGCCCAGGCACGCGCCCGGGCGCAGCGCGGGGACGTA
>JAENXP010000511.1 GCA_016649475.1 Burkholderiales bacterium
TCAGGCAGACGAGCCTCGTCAGCCCGCCGCGCGGCACCTTCGACGAGCATCAGGGCACTGTCGCCGTGCAGGTCGTCGATCGCGAGCTGAAGCCGCTTCCGGGGGTGCGCGTGGACCTGTCGGGTGCGATCACCGGGGTAATGAATACCTCCAGCGCGGGGCAGGGCCACGAGACCCTGGTCGCCACCGTGCTGGGCGAGGTGCTGGAGCGCGACCCGGACGGCATCCGCGTGGTGCACGCGGATTCCCTCAACGCGCTGCCTTCCAACAGCCCGGTAGGCAGCCGCATGGCGATCATGCTCGGCGGCGCGGCAGCCGGCGCGGCGCGCCAGATCAAGGCCGCGCTGCTCGCGATCGCCGCGCACGGCTTGCAGAAGGACGTGTCCGAACTGGCGTATCACGATGGCAGCGTCAGCGTGATAGGCGACGCCGGGAAAACGCTGACCTGGGATCAGCTGGTCGAGATTGCGCACCGCAAATTCCACCAGCTGCCGCCCGGGCTGGAACCGGGCCTGCAGGCGAAATTCGTGTGGGAGGTGCCCACCGGCGGCGGATTGCCCACGGCCGACGGTCGCATCCAGATGTATCCCTGTTTTTCCTTCGAAGCGCACGTGGTGCTGGTCGAAATCGATCCGGCCACCGGCCAGCCGAAACTGTTGCGCTACGTCTGCGGCCACGACTGCGGCGTCATGATCAGCCCGGACATCGTGCACGGCATGACCTTCGGCGGTATTGCGCACGGCATAGGCGCGGCGCTGTACGAGAAGTTCGCCTACAGCGAAAATGGTCAGCTCGAAAGCCAGTCGTTCATGGACTACCTGATCCCGACCGCGCTGGAAGTACCGCCAATTGCGATTGTGGACCACTGCACACCTTCGCCGCATACGACTTTCGGCCAGAAGGGTTCGGGCGAGGCGGGCTATCTGGGCGCTCCGGCCGCCATCGCCTGTGCCATCAACGACGCGCTGGCGCCGCTGGGTGCAACAATCGCGGAACTGCCGATGACGCCATTGCAAATCTGGAAGCGGATGCAGCTAGCCCGCTCCGGCAATTAGCCGCGACAAGCGGCGTGAAACCAGGAGGAGTTGATATGAAGGCATTTACGAAAAAGTGGACTGCACGCAGTCTGGCATTGGCCGCGGTACTCGGGCTCGTCGCCGGCGTGGCGCAGGCGCAGGCGCCGCACAAGATGGAGATCGTGATATTCGGTGCGCCTTCATTGGGGGCCCTGCTGCCACCCATCATCAAGGCGCAAAAGTTCGACGAGAAAAACGGACTGGATATCACGTTCCAGACGCGTCCGCCCGACGCCTACGCGGCCCAGTTCAACAGCGGCGAGTTTCAGATTGGCGGCAGTGCCGCGCTGCTGACCATCGGGCTCGCGGATCTGCGCGGACTGAAAGTGAGCTATTTGTTCAACGTGTTCGATTACTTCGGCACGATAGTCACGGACAAACCAGAGATCAAGACCGTCGCAGACCTGAAAGGCAAGGAACTCGCCGCCGCGAGCGGCACCACCAATTTCAAGATGGCCGTTTTCTTCGCGCAGCAGCAGAAGCTGGACATAGCCGATGTCAAGGTGGTGAACACCGCACCCCCGGGATTGATCGGTTACGCACTCGCAGATCGCGCCGACGCGGTGCAGATCTGGGAGCCCGCCTACTCGACGCTGCTGTCGAAGAAGCCGTCGCTGCGCACGCTCGACCTCGACATACAGAGAAGCTGGCGCGCATTTTCCGGCGGCGACAAGATTCCCTATCTGGGCGTAGCTGCGCACACGGAGTGGGTGCAGAAGAACAAGGCGCTCGTTCCGGCGCTGTACCGAACGTATAAGCAGGCGGCGCAATGGCTTGCGGCCAACCCGGCGGAGGCGGCCAAGGTGGTACGGCCCAAGTCCGACGCGGCCGGCCTCGCGGTAATGGAGAAGCTCATCCGTGACAACGGCCGCCTGGGCATGAACGTGCAAGCCGCGAGTGAATTGCGCAAGGAGATCGAAGCGGTATATCGCGCCGGCCAGGCTATCGGCTATCTGCCCAAGACGCCTTCGGCCGGGAGCGTATACGACGGGCGTCTTGAATGACCGGCGCGGCAACTAGCCGCGCCCGGATGCCGGGTGGTATGCGATGAAACCCTGGTACCAGCTGCGCAAGGAGACGGTGATCGGACTGGGCGGGCTGGTGCTCGTATGGCAGTTCGCCTCGTATTTCTTCCCGGTCTACCTGTTTCCGCCGGTTCCGGCGATCGCCGGGAAGTTCCTGGATATATTTCTCGACCAGGAGAGCCTGGCCAACGCCGGCGCGACGGCAGGGCGCATTTTCGCCGGGCTCGCCGCCGCCTTCCTGCTCGGCGTGGTCCTGGCGTTCGTCATGGGACGCTCGGAGCGCAGCTACCGCTATGTCTATCCGCTGCTCAATTTCATCCAGGGCGTCCCGGCGCTGTCCTGGGTGGTGATTGCGATTATCTGGTTCAAGGGCACCGAGACGCGCATCCTGTTCATTATGACGGCGACGACTTTGCCGGCATTCAGCTTCCAGATTCTCGACGCCTACCGTTCGATGTCCAAGGACCTGTTCGAAATGACGCTCTCCTTCCGGCCGAGCAGGCGTGACCTGTTTCGCACGCTTATCCTGCCGACCATCATCCCCGGCATGCTGACCGCATGGAAAGTGAACCTGGGCAATGCCTCCCGGGTGGTGGTGGTGGCCGAACTGGTCGGCGCCACCGGGGGCATAGGCTACCAGCTGCTGATGCAGCAGCAATTGTTCGACATGGCCGGGGCGCTTGCCTGGACCCTGGTGCTGGTGGCGTTCGTGCTGGTGGTGCAGCAGGTGATAGCGAGGCTCGAAGGCTGGCTGCTCGCTTATCGGCCCAGTACGGAGCGTTCGGCATGAGCGGCGACGACAACAGGGATGTCAATGCCGCCGGGGCGGCGATCGCGTTTCA
>JAENXP010000201.1 GCA_016649475.1 Burkholderiales bacterium
CCGAGCACGGCGCGGTGGACAAAGCATTGCCGGTCGATGAAGCTTATGCGGAAGTGGTACTGGCGGAATTCACCCGCGAGGGCGTCGATCTTGAAGCGCTGGCCGCCGAACTCCAGCGCGAAGGCACCGCTGCTTTTGCAAGCTCATGGAATGATCTGATCTACCGCATCGCGGAAAAGGCCAGACTGCTGACTGCGGACAAGCAGGCATAAGCACGCGCACTCCTGTCGCCGAGCCGTCTGCTCCAAACAAAATTTCACCTCGACGATTCGACACGGATCCAGCGCCCGCTCCGGTCAGAAGCGCTGTGCGTATGCTGGCGCACAGAGTTTGCCGGTGATTGCGCCTATGTTCTGCATTGCCCGGTAAGCGGTCGGCGCCAGATGCGCGACGGAATATTACTTCCTATGTGCGCTAGCGCCCAGATTAATCCCGCACCTTGGCCGGACAATGCGTACATTGCCAGTCAGTTTCTCTTGCCGTAATTCGCGGCCTTGGATAGTGGGGATGGAAGCTGTAGGCGGAATCGCCGTAGTTCACCAGGAGAAACACCATGAAGAAATCATTTGACCAGAAACAAATCGGGCTGGCCGTCGCATGCGCGCTGGCCCTGGGCATCCTGTCCGGAGCGGCGAGCGCGCAAAGCGCAAACGACGCCGCCAAAAACAAGGCATTCGTCAACGACAGCCGCGGCACCGTAGTCAGGAGCGGTTTCGGCCTGTGCTGGCACTCCGGCTTCGGCCCGCCGCCTGCGCCCAGCGCCGAATGCGATCCCAATTACGTTGCGCCCGTCGCGCCGGTGGCGAAGATCGAACCGGCTGCGCCCCAGGTGGTCGCTGCACTGACACCACCGCCTGCGCCGAAACCGGTGGCGGAGAAACTGACACTGGACGCCGATACCCTGTTCGACTTCGACAAGGCCACGCTGCGTCCGGCTGGGCGTGACACGCTCGATGCCTTCGTCGGCAAGCTCAAGGACATCAGTCCCGAAACCATCATCACCATGGGCCATGCCGACCGCATCGGCAGCGTCGGCTACAACCAGCGCCTGTCCGAGCAACGCGTGGCGACGGTAAAGGACTATATGGTCAGCAAGGGCGTCGAGTCGGGCCGCATCTATACCGAAGGCAAGGGTGAATCGCAGCCGGTGACCAAAGCCGAGGACTGCGTCGGTCCCAAGAGCGCGAAAATCATCGCCTGCCTGCAGCCTGACCGTCGCGTCGACATCGAAGTGATCGGCACCAGGATCGTCCGCTAGGCGCAGGGAATCGCGCCGCGCGGCGGAGCGATCCGCGTCAAATCCATTCAGAAAAGGATTCATCATGCTCAAGAAAATCCTGGCAGTTCTGGCGCTGGTTGGCGCTTTCGGTTCGGTCGCGGGCTGCAACACCGTCGACGGCATAGGCAAAGACCTCGGGGTCGCGGGTTCGGCTACCTCGGACGCGGCGCGTGACGTCGGCAAGAAAATGTAGTTTGCAGTCTCCCGCCGGAGCGGAGCCCGCGTCATTGCGCCGACGCGGGCACCGGCCGGCATAGCTTGATTCGAAGGAAACGTACATGGAAACGCAAGTCAACAAACCGGAGCCGCAATCGGGGAAATTTCCCCAGGCGGTAATCTGGATCGCGGGCATCGCCCTGACCTTGTTCTGCGCCGTAGGCATTGCCGCGGTGATGGGCTGGATCCCGAATTCGATCGGCGGACCGGGCGGCACGGCTGAAACTCAACTGCAGTCGGCGAACACCCCGGCGCCCGCTGCCGCGAAAACTCCTGCGCCCAAGGCGGCGCCGGCGCGTCCTGCGCGTCCGGCTGCGGTGGAGTATGCCGCGCCGGCGCCGGTAGCCGCCGCAACCTGCACCGACTGCGGCGTGATCGAGTCGGTGCGCGAAATCGCCGCAAAAGGCCAGGGCAGCGGTCTTGGCGCAGTAGGCGGTGCGGTCGCCGGCGGCCTGCTCGGCAACCAGGTCGGCGCCGGTCGTGGTAAGGACGTAATGACCGTAGTCGGCGCAGTCGGTGGCGCATTGGCTGGCAACGAAGTCGAGAAGCGGGTGAAAACGACCAGGAGCTATGAGGTCACCGTGCGCATGAACGACGGCTCGAGCCGCGTCATCAGCGAAGCGAGCGCGCCGAGCTGGCGCACCGGAGACAAAGTCAGGATCGTCAACGGCGCGATTCAGTCGAACGCCTGAGCATCCACGCCGAGGATGTGCGCCTCCGGCGATCGTGCCCCGTACGCGGCGCCGACACGTCACCGCGCGTGTTTTATTTTCCCGACTCAAGCGACAGCTAATCGATAGACCGCAGAACGCGGTCTATTTTTTTGCTTGTTCGGGCCCTTCTTGCCCGGCAAGCCTACGACCCGGCGGCCGACTTGCGCGACCGCCACAGGTCAACTCCCGGGCGCCGGTCGCGGTGCCGATCATCGGGCCGTCGACCAGGCGCGGAATGTGCTGGCCGTCCGTCCTTTCGTCCGGCAGCGACGCCGGCCCCGACCCCTGGTCGCGATTCCTGAGTGAGAGCGCAAATGGTTCCGCTTATTTGCGGCAACGCACGAAACGTTTCGCGGCGACCGGCAATACTTGCACCCTAGTTTCGCGCGTAGGCGATTGTGCAGAGCGTCAGCGTGCGCACCGGGTCGTCGTCGGTCGCATACGTAGATGGAGTTCTGAATCAGACGAAGAGGACAAGCAAATGAACAAGATGAGAAGATTCGACAGTTATCCCCGATTCCTCGCGTGGTTCACGGCATTGATGCTGGGCGCCCTGCTGGCGGGATGCGGAAGCAGCGGGGACGATACGCTCCCGCTCGCCGCGCCCGCGGCGACGACCAAGGCCATCACGGTATATTCCCTGGCCGCATTGCCGGCCGCTGCAGTGGCCATAGATGAAGCGGCGAAGACCGTAACCGTTAACCTGCCGAACGGGACGGACGTGAGCGCTCTGGTTGCGACATTCACGAGCACGGGAACAGTCGTAAAGGTGGGCACGGCGGTTCAGACCAGCACCGCAACGGCGAATGACTTTGCTGCTCCGGTGGCATATGTCGTAAGCGCGGCAGAGGGCTCGACGGCGACTTATACCGTGACCGTAGCCGTACCGCTGGGGCCGGCTCCGGTAAATCTTGGCGCAACGGGTGGCGCGTTCGTGCTGCTGTCGCAATCGGGAGTCACGAGTGTTCCGACTTCGGCGATCGTCGGAGATGTCGGGTCGAGCCCGATCACCGGCGCCGCCATTCTAGTGACCTGCACGGAAGTGACAGGAAGCATCTACTCGGTCGATGCCGCCGGGCCCGCCCCATGCGTATTGCCGAACTCGGGGACGAGGCTGACTGCAGCAATCGGCGAGATGACGGCTGCGTATGCCGACGCCGCCGGGCGGGCAATTCCTGACGAAACCGAACTGGGCGCCGGGGACATCAGCGGGCTGACCCTGGCTCCGGGCCTCTACAAATGGACGACCGGTGTTGCAATAAACACGGACGTCACGCTTTCCGGCGGCCCGAATGATGTCTGGATTTTCCAGATATCGGGGAATCTGACCTTGGCCAACGGTATGAAGGTAGTCCTGCTCGGAGGCGCGCTTCCGAAGAACATATTCTGGCAGGTCGTCGGCGATGGTGTGGTTGATGTGACCCTAGGCACGACGTCGCACTTCGAGGGCATCATCCTGTCGAAGAACGCGATCAACCTGAGAACCGGAGCATCGATCAACGGCAGGCTGTACGCGCAGAAAGCGATCACCCTACAGAGCAGCAGCGTCACCAAGCCTGCTCCATAAGGGCTTGAGGCTTCAAGACAAAGGCCGGCAGATTCATTTCTGCCGGCCTTTGTCCGTTTACGCTGGGTACATACCTAATGGTGGCTTTGACCTGGTCTCGCTCGGCCTGGTCTAGCGCTTTTCGGCAAAGCGACAAGCCGAGGGGGCCCTAGTTCGCGGTGATCTGCGGCAGCAGCCGCTCGTATTCGCGTTTCACCACCGCATAGCACTCGCACACGCGCGCTTCCAGCTTCGTCCGGTCGAGCTCGGTGATTCTGCCGCGGTTGTAATGGATCAATCCCGCCGCCTGCAGGTGGCCGGCGGCCACGGTCACGCCCTCGCGGCGCACGCCCAGCATGTTGGCGATCAGTTCCTGCGTCATGTTCAGTTCGTTCGTGGGCAGCCGGTCCATGCTCAGCAGCAGCCAGCGGCACAGCTGCTGTTCGACCGAATGGTGGCGGTTGCACACGGCGGTCTGCGCCATCTGGGTGATCAGCGCCTGGGTGTAGCGCAACAGCACATGCTGCAGCTCGCCTCCCTGCTGGAATTCGGCCGTTAGCGCGCCTGCCCGCAGCCGATAGCCGCTGCCGGCGCTCTGCACCACGGCGCGGCTGGGCGTGCTTTCCCCGCCCATGAACAGGGCAATGCCAACCACACCTTCGTTGCCGACGATCGCGATTTCCGCCGAGGCGCCGTCCTCCATGACGTAGAGCAGCGACACGATGCTGTCGGTGGGGAAATACACATATCCCTGATGGCTGCCGGACTCGTAGATGGACCGGCCGAGCTCCAGCGGCAGCGGCTCCAGATGGGGTAGCACGCGCTCGTATTCCGCATCAGGCAGCGCGGCGAGCAGTCCATTCTGCCGCGGGGAGGGAGATTCTTTGCCGGGAGCATTGCGGCTTGTAACCATGGGCTTGGACCCTGCCGTGGAGTGGACTGGCGGACATCTAGCTCGCGTACCGACCGCATGGGTACCTTAGCGCACATAGCATTGCCTGGCAAGGTAGGCCGCAGGTAGGCCGCAGGTAGGCCGCAGGTAGGCCGCAGGTAGGCCGCAGCAGGGCCGCAACAGGGAAACCGGGCCTGCTTGCTTGCAAGGCGCAGGGACGGGCGCGCGGCATCCCTTCGCTGGCAGACCGATCTGCACCACCTGCGCTTGCGGCAGGTCGCGAAAGATCGCCTAAGTAGCCATAAATCAGGCGCTAACGGTGGGCGTTGCGGCAGACAGTTGTCTGCTCACTTCCACGCCGATGCCTCGATAGCCGATGAAGCGCGCCGACCGGTCGAATATCGGTTCCCCGCTGGCCCGAAAATACTGGTGGGTGCCATCCGGATTCACGCGGCTGAAGGGGAAATCGAGGAACGGACGCCGTGCTCTGATGTTCGCTTCGAGCTCGGCGCGCTCGGCCTCGTTCCAGCCCGAGCCCTGCAGTACCCTCGCCTCGTCCATCGATGCATCCATTTGTATGCCAAGCATTTCCAGTATCGGGCCGGACACCTTGGTGACGCGCTGGTGTTCGTCCGATTCCCAGTACCAGTCGGAGGAGAGTTCGGTCAGGGCGCGAAAGCGTGCTTCGCTCTCGCGCAGGGCGGCCGTGCGTTCCTGCACCGTCTGTTCCAGCACCTTGTTGTAATTGTCGAGCCTGCGGTGCAGCAGGCGCACTTCGAGCATGTTGTGAATGCGCGTCTTGGCTTCGAGCAGATCGAAAGGCTTGCTCACGAAATCCTTGGCGCCGGCCTGCAGCGCCTGCAGCTTGTGCGCCGGCTGGGCGGTGACCACGAGCACAGGAATGTAGCTCTCCGTTTCGATCGCCTTGAGATTTTCCATCACCTGGAATCCGTCCATGCCGGGCATCTGCACA
>JAENXP010000381.1 GCA_016649475.1 Burkholderiales bacterium
CGCATAGTCAGTGCCGGCTTCGGACTGCGCTTCCTCGGAAAAAATTCGGTCGAGCTGTTAATGCACCAGTACCGCCAGCAGCAAGCGTCCACCCGTCTGGCGGGCTCGAGACTGTCCGCGGATCCGGCGGGGCTTAACCGGGACATTGGCAGCGAGATCGATTTTTTCATCGCGGTTCGCGAGTGGCGTCATGTCGAAGTGACGCTGAACCTGTCGCAATTTCGGCCCGGCGCTGCGTTCGCCGCCGACCGCCGCGACCCGGCCTACAGCGTCGAACTCGGCGTGGCACTGATATTCTGAACGGCGCCCTGCGTGTCGATCTTGACCGGACCGGGCGCGCAAGGCTCGATCGCAGGGAGCAAAGGAGTGCCTGAGTTGAAGAAGAAGAGGATTCTTTACTACTGCCAGAGTCTGGTGGGCGTGGGCCATCTTACTTGCAGTTTGCGCATCATTGACGAACTGTTGCAACACTGCGAGGTCGACCTTGTTCACGGCGGACTCGATGCCGGAGCCCCGATGCAGCGGCCGGGGTTACGGAGCCTGCGCCTGCCCACCCTGCTGCACGACGAGGAAACGGGGGACTTCTTCGATCCCGAGGCCCGGCGCGGCATCGACGAGATCTGGGCCGAGCGCGCGCTGGCCATCGCGGGCTTCCTGCGCATGCCCTACCAAGCCATCGTCGTCGAGTTCTACCCATTCGGGCGCAGACGCTTCAAGCACGAGATCATGGCAATGTTTGGCGCGGTGCGCGACCGGAGCGGCCCGGTTCCGATCTTCACGTCGGTGCGCGAAGTACTGGTGCAGCGCGCCCTCCAGAACGAGCGCCGCATGGTCGATTCGGTCAGGAAACACATCCACACCGTCTTCGTACGAGGCGACCCCGAGATCGTCCGCTTCGAGGAGACATTTACTCTGGCGCACGAAATCGCCGATCGAATTTGCTACACCGGCTACATCAGTCCACCGCCGCCGCCAACCAGGCCCTTGCGCAAGAAGCAAGTCCTGGTCAGCCAGGGCGGCGGCAATGTCGGCCAGGAACTGCTGCGCTCGGCGATCGGCGCAGCGGCTTTGCTGCCGGAATATGCCTTCGTGCTGGCGACCGGCTCGCGGACCACGCCGCCGGAGATCGAGGCGTTGCGCCAATCGGTGCGCAGCGAAAATGTCGAGATCACCCCCTTTTTGCACGATTTTCCTTACCGCCTGATGGAATCCGCGGTGTCGATAAGCATGGGGGGCGACAACACGCTGCTCGACGTGCTGACCGCGCGCACGCCCGCGCTCGCGTATCCTTACCAGGGCAATAGCGAGCAGGGCTTTCGCATACGCAAGTTCGCCGAGAAGGGGCTGCTGCACGAGCTGCGAGGCGAGGATTTGGTGCCTGAACGGTTGAAGGAAAAAATCGAGTCGGCCTTGCGCACGCCCTATCCGGAGCGCACGATCGCAGTCGACGGCGCCCGCGCAACCAGCGACCGGATCGCGGCCGTGCTGGCAGGCAGCGCCTAGCGGCTGCGCTGCGGCATGCCCGAAAGCCACTGCACGCATGCGCGCCACGAACCCCATCGTCGATGAAAACCTGCGGCCGGGCACGAGCGGCTGGCGGCTGGAGCGTCCGGCCGTGGCGCGCGAAATCGAAGGCTACGCGTCAGCCACCAGCGTCAATCGGGGAGGCGTGATCCTGCTGTACGTCAATACCGCAGCGCCGACCTTCACTCTCGAAATATTCCGCATGGGTTGGTACCGGGGCCTGGGTGCACGCCGGGTCTTCGGACCGATCGTGGTGCCGGGTACCGACCAAGTCATGCCCGCGACTGACCCTGCGACCGGCCTGGCCGACTGTGACTGGGTCAACCCGTTCGAGTTGACGACCGCCAATCCGGACGATGCGGCCGACTGGGTGGCGGGCGTCTATCTTGCGCGGCTCACTGCCGCCGGCAGCGGCGCGCAGAGCTACATTCTGTTCGTCGTTCGCGACGATCACCGGCCGGCTGACCTGCTGTTCCAGCTGAGCGTCACGACCTACCAGGCCTACAACTATTGGGGCGGCAAGTCGCTCTACAAATGGGGCAGCACCGGACGGCAGCGCGCATCGAAAGTATCGTTCAACCGCCCCTATTCGGCCAATTTGCGCAACCCCGCAGCCGCCTACGGCATGGGTGCCGGCGAGTTCCTGACCAATCTGCAGCCGCACCCCGAGGTCTACAAGGTGAGCAACGCCGGCTGGGACTACAACATGCTGCGCTGGTTGGAGCGCGAAGGTTACGACCTCGCCTACAGCACCAACCTGGATACGCATGCGACGCCGCAGCTGCTGTTGCGCCACAAGGCCTGGCTATCTGTCGGGCATGATGAATACTGGTCGCTGGAGATGCGCCGGGGCGTCGAGGCGGCGCGGGATGCTGGCGTGCATCTGGGCTTCTTTTCGGCCAACAGCGCTTACTGGCAAGTCCGCTTCGAGCCTAGCGCTGTCTCGGGCGCGCCCGACCGCATCATGGTCTGCTACAAGAAGGCGAAGCACGATCCGCAATTCGCCGCCGGCGCCGAGACCTCCTGCGCAACGGACAAGTGGCGCAGTGCCGCGGTCGGCCGGCCCGAGGAACAGCTCATCGGTGTGATGTACGCTGGGGATCCCGTCGATACCGATATCGTGATCGAGGCAGCCGGGCACTGGGTTTTTGCCGGCACCGGACTTGAGCCGGGCGCCAGCTTGCCGGGCTTGCTCGGCTACGAGGTCGACTGCGTTCACGGCCGCGGGCCGGCCGGAGTCGAGATCCTGGCGGCCTCCCCGTGGGTCGCTCTCACCGACGCCGCGAAGCACGGCGTCGCGCACATGAGCCTGTATGCTGCGTCCAGCGGCGCGCTGGTCTTTGCGACCGGATCGATACAATGGGCCTGGGGACTCGACGACTACAACGTTCCGGCGCTGCGGACCTCGCGTCTGAGCGCGGCAGCACAGCAGGTGACGCGCAACGTCCTGCGGCGTTTCCTGTCCCCGGGCGACTGAGCCGCCCGGTAGCCGCTACATGATGAAGCCCTCGGCGCAGGTCCCGGACTTGCTGCCGTTGAGGGTGAATGTGGCGATCGCGGTCTCTGCGCCTAGCCGGATGCGATAGAAGAACTTGTTGCGCAGGCGCAGTTCGGCCCAGCGCTCGCGCGGCCAGCCCAGCAGCGTACCCAGCAGCACACGATTGGTCGCGCGGTGGCCGACGATGAGGATGCTCTGCCCTCTGTGCTGCCTAAGGATCTCCTGCAGCGCGTGGTCCACGCGTTGCGCGAATTCATCGAATCTCTCGCCGCCCGGCACGCGATAGCCCCACAGGTCCGCTTGCCATTTCGCCCACAGGCCCTGCGCTTCGGTGTCGCGTTCGTCGCGATGACGCCCCTGCAATACGCCCAGGTGGATCTCGTTGAGCGCGCTCAACGAGACGATGGCCAGCCGTTTCGAAGTCGCCGTCGGCTGCGCCGTGGCTATGGTGCGTTGAAGGGCGCTCGCGTAGATGGCGGCGAGCGCCTCGTTCTTCAGGCATTGAGCCAGGACTTCGCTTTGCAGCTGGCCTTTGGGCGATAAGCCGGGATCGAGCTGCCCGGTGATGCGGCTTTGATTGTTCCATTCGCTTTGACCATGCCGCGCAAGGTACAGCGTAGTCAGCGCTGGATTGTCGGAGGCCGATGAGTTTTCCACTTGCGCAGCTAGCGTGGCGATGGCGGTTTCAATCCGCCGGCGAACCCTGGATCCGCCGGCCGGCGCAGGCGGGAAGAAC
>JAENXP010000106.1 GCA_016649475.1 Burkholderiales bacterium
CGCAAACGCTACCTGAAAGAACACGACCGCAAGCGCGCCTCGCGCACGCAGGCAGCGGCTTAAGGGCAATCCTGCCAGTCGCTGTCACAGGTTGTTGAATAACCCTGCGCGGACGAAAACCCGTCCGCGCGGATCGTCGATTGCGCACGGATGAAAAGCGTATCCGCGCGCAATCGACGATCTTGTATGGAACCCCCGCACTGCCCTCCCTTTTATTCATAACCGTGTTTTCTGCACGGATGGTTTTTATCCGTGCAGAAAACACGGTTGGCGCGCGCAGCGCGCAAGTCCTGTCGTGGCATGCGACCACATTCGAGACGCCGTACATGGTTGCCATATGAGGGGGCATCTCCCCTCAGGTTCACCTAATCTAGCAGGCTCTCCCCCGGGCGCACGCGAGTGAACTTCACCGCTTCGCGGCTGACGCTGAAGCCTTCACCCTCTGCTTGCACCAGGCTGTATGCCGAGGTCGCCAGATCGCCCGCGTCGGGGAAATCCTCGCGATAATGCGCGCCGCGCGAATTCTCGCGAACCAGCGCCGCCTCGCAGATGGCGCGGCTGACCAAAATCAGGTTCTTCAGGTTCATCCAGTCGTGCCAGGCGAGGTTGTAGCGCAGATCGCCTGCATCCACGCCGATCGCATCCAGGCGCGTCTGCAGTTCGGCGAGTGCGCCGCGCGCGCGCGCAAGACCCTGGGCATCGCGCACGATGCCTACATCGTCCCACATCAATTCGTACAGCGACTGGCGCACGCCTTCGAGATCGCCGGCGGGTCTGGTCAGCGGCGCTCGGCAGGCGGCTACGACCGCGGCGATTTCTTCGCTATCGGTTTCGTGCAGCGCGCCCTGCGCTCTAACCCAGGCCGCCATTTCTTCGCCCGCCACGCCACCGTAGACCGTGGAGTTGGCCACGCCGTTGCCGCCGAGGCGGTTGGCCCCGTGCACGCCGCCGGTGTCCTCGCCCGCGGCAAACAGGCCGGGCAGGGCGGTGGAGCAATCGGGCTTGAACGCAACCCCGCCCATCATGTAATGCGCGGTCGGCACCACTTCTACCAGGCCGCCGGCGAGATCGAAACCGCTGTCGGCGCAGCGCTCGACCATGCCCTTGAATTGCCTGGCCACATTCTCCGGCCCCAGGTGCGCCATGCTGATATGCACGCCGCCGTTGGGCGTGGTGCGGCCCGCGCGCATTTCGGCGTAGATCGAGCGTGAAACGATGTCGCGCGTGGCGCGCTCGAGCTTGTCGTCATAGTTGCCCATGAAGCGCACGCCCTCGCCGTTCAGGAGGTAGCCGCCCGAGCCGCGCAGCCCTTCCTCGAGCACCGTGCCGGTCATGCGCGTGTGCGTCCCGGCCAGCAGCCCCGTGGGATGGAACTGCACCATCTCCATGTCGCGCAGGCTCAGGCCCGCGCGCAGGGCCATCGCCAGGCCGTCGCAGCTCTTGTCGCCCGAGGGCGTGTGGTATTTGTACATGGTCGGGCCGCCGCCGGTGGCGAGCAGCACCGCCTTGGCGCGCACGAAGCTGAATTCGCCGCTGCGCATGTCGATCATGAGCACGCCGGCGAGCGCGCCACCGTTCTTCGCCTTGATCAAGGCCACCGCGCGATGCTCTTCCAGGCGCGCAATGTTGCGCGCCCAGACCTGCTCGGCTAGCCGGTTGATGATTTCGATGCCGGTGAGGTCGCCCTTGTGTACGGTGCGATCGAAGGTTTGCCCGGCGAAGGCCTTCTGGTGGATGCTGCCGTCCGGGTTGCGGTCGAAAAAACAACCGAGTTCGTTTTCCAGCTCGTGGATGCGTTCCACCGCGAGCGTCACCAGCTTCCAGGCGAGATCCTGGTCGGGCAGCCACTTGCCGCCCTCGATGGTGTCCATGAAGTGGCGCTCCACCGAGTCGCCGGCGGCAAGCGCGACGTTGTAGCCGCCCTGCACCATGCGCGTGCAGCCGCACTTGCCCAGCAGGCCCTTGACCGCGATGGTAATCGACAGTTCCGGCGCGGCCTGGTGCGCGTGCAGTGCGGCGAACAGTCCGGCGCCGCCAGAGCCGAGTATCAGAATGTCGGTGCTGAGCTCACGCATGGCTCATGTATACGCCCGCGCTCAGGCAGGCGCAACCGGCGCCGAGTTGCGGCGCAGAAACTGCAGCCCGAGCGCCGCCAGCACGAAGCCGAACCCGATCATGTCGGCGGCACTGGTCGGGTAGACCAGCGCGAAACCGGCGATGATCAACATCCAGCGCTCGAGCAGGTTGGTCTTGATCAAGGCCCAACCCTGGAAGCCGCCGGCCAGCGCAGCGATACCCACGGCCGCGGTCAGCGTGACTTCGGCGATCGACCACCAGTTGGCCGATGCGAGCGCCTTGGTCGAGCCCATCAGCAGCAGGCCCTGCCCGCTGGGGTCGAGCACGAACATGAACGGCACCAGAAATGCGGGCACGGTGTACTTCCAGCACTGCAGCGTGGTCTTGTACGGGTCGCCGCCGGTGATCGCGGCGGCCGCGAACGGAGACAGCGCCGTCGGCGGCGAGACTTCGGACAGCACCGCGTAATAGAAAATGAACATGTGCGCGGCGAAGTCCGGCACGCCGAGCTTGATCAGCGCCGGCGCGGCGATGACCGCGCAGATGATGTAGGAGGCGGTCACCGGCACCGCCAGACCGACGATCCACACTACCAGCGAGGTGTATACCGCCGTCATCAGGAGCGAGCCGCCGGCCAGATCGATCACGATCGAGCTGAACTTGAGCCCGAGGCCGGTGAGTGTCACCACGCCGACGATGATGCCGGCGCCGGCGCAGGTGGCGGCGACGTTGAGCACGCCGATCGAGCCGCCCTCCATTGCCTTGATGAAGGGCGATTTGAAAATCAGCGGCAGCAGCGCACCCTTGCGCCGGAACAGGTCGTAGGAGATCAGCGCGGTGTCGCTGCGCAGGAAGCTGGTGAGGAAGGACACCACGGTGGCCCAGAACACCGACAGCACCGGCGAAAAGCCGTACAGCATGAAGGCGACGATCGAAATCAGCGACAGGAAGTGATACCAGTATTGCCGCGTCAGGTGCCACACGGTGTCGACCTTTTCGATCAGCAATTCGTGCATGTGAAACTTGCGTGCGTCGATTTCCACCATCAGGAACAGCGCGAGGTAGAACAGGATGGTCGGAATGCAGGCCATCAGCAGCACGTCGAGATAGGAGATCTTGAGGAATTCCGCAATGAGGAAAGCCGCGGCGCCCAGCACCGGCGGCGAGATGATCGCGCCCAGGCCGCCCGCGGCGAGCAGGCCGCCCGCAGCGTTCTTCTCGTAGCCGGCCTTGGACAGCATCGGATAGGCGACCGCGCCCAGGGTCACCGTGGTCGCGACGCCCGAGCCCGAGGGCCCGCCGAGCAGGAACGAGGCGAGCACCACCGTGCGCCCGGCGCCGGTGGGCTTGCCGCCCATCGCCGAGAAGGAGAAGTCGATGTAGAACTTGCCCGCGCCCGAATACTGCAGGAAGGCGCCGAAAATGGTGAACAGGATGATCAGCGAGGACGACACATCCACCGCCACGCCGTAGATCCCCTCCAGGGTCATGTACATATGCCCGATCAGGCGTCCGACTTCGTAGCCCTTGTGCGTCCACGGGTGCGGCAGATAGGCGCCGAACAGGGCGTAGAGTATGAATGCGCTGGTGATCACGGGCATGATCCAGCCGTTGGTGCGTCGCATGACCTCCATCACCATCAGGATCAGAGCGACGCCGAAGAAAATGTCCCAGCTGTTGGGCGACGTATTGCGGTCGGTGAAGTCGTCGCCACCCTGGATCAGGTACACCGCAACGGCAACCGACAGCAGCGCCAGTATCCAGTCCCACCACATGATGCGGTGGCGGTAACGCTGCGCCACCGGAAACACCAGAAAGCCGAGAAACAGCACCCAGGCGACGTGTATCGGTCTCAGAGTCTGAGTGGCGACGATGCCGTAGGCGGTATACAGGTGAAACGTGGACATCGCCACCGCGGTGAATGTCACGAAGGCCGCGAGCCAGCCGCTGAGCTTGTTGGCAGCGCCCTCTTCCTCCTCGATGAATTCCTCGGCCTTGCGCAGCGCTTCCTCGCTGATGACGGGCTCGAGATTCTCTTCCGGTTTGTTCTGTTCACTCATGGCTGCGGCGCCTCAGGTGCCAGGCGGCTGCGCGCCCGGCCGGGTGAAAAAAAACCCCGCCAGCTGGCGGGGTCGGTTCGGACTCGGGTCTTAGTTGAGCTTGACGCCCTGTTCGGCGAAGTACTTCACCGCGCCCGGGTGGAACGGGATGGGCGAGGCGGAGGCCTTCTGGTTCTCGAGCTTGAAGTTCGCCGCTTCCTTGTGCACATTGATCAGGTCCTGGCGCTTGTCGAAAATGGTCTTGACGATGTTGTAGGCGGTCTTGTCGTCCATGCTCGCGTTGGCGACCAGGATGTTCATCACCGTGGCCTGCTTGTTGTCGACGTCCATGCCGCGATAGGTCGATTTCGGGATGGCGTCCTCGACATAGAGGTTGCCGTATTTCTTGTTCATCGCCGGCACCAGGTCGGCGTGGTCGACCATCCTGATCTTGGTGCCGGGCGTGTTGGCGAGGTCGGTCACGCCGGCGGTAGGCAGTCCGCCTACCCAGAAGAAGGCGTCGATCTTGTTGTCCTTCATCGCGTTCACCGACTCGGCTACGCCCAGGCGCTCGCGCTTCATGTCCTTGTCCTTGTCCAGGCCGGCGGCCTCGATCACGCGAAAGGCCATCACCTCGGTGGCGCTGCCGGGCGAACCGGTAGATATGTGCTTGCCCTTCAGGTCGGTGATCTTGTTCACGCCGCGGCCCTCGACCGACACCACGTGCATGCGGTTCGGATAAAGGATCATCAGCGTGCGCACCGGAACCTTGTTGCCGGTGAACTTGCCCGAGCCGTTGTAGGCGTCCAGTGTCGCATCGACCATGGCCAATGCGATATAGGGCTTGCCGCTGCCGATCAGTTTGAGGTTGTCGACCGAGCCGCCGGTGACTTCGGCGGTGGCTTCCATGCCGGGAACATACTTGGACAGGGCCGCGGCCATGCCGCCGCCCATGGGGTAATACACCCCGCCGGTGCCGCCGGTGGCGATTGAAATATTGACTTTGTCCTGGGCCGCGAGCGGCGCGGACAGGCTGACCATAGCGGCGACGCCCAGTGCTAGCACGAACTTTCTCATCTCGAACTCCTCATACACGGTTGATGTCAATTGCGAAAAGCGGACCGCGGTTCGGTGAACCGCAACGGACGCGATTATATATGAAGTTTCTTCCTGCGCATTCCGCAACTGGCCAGCGGCTATACTGCCATTCTCTCATTGGAATTTCCGGGCCGTCATGAGCGCCTTGAAGTGGACTGTTTCCCCTGCATCGCCGCCGCCGGCCGGCGCCGCGACGGCGCCGCCTGTGCGTGCATGAAAGGCGTAGTCTTGCCGCCCGCTACATACAGTCCTGCAGGCGCAGCCCTCATCCTGGTGCACGGGCTGTGGCTGGGCGGCTGGACCATGCAGGGCATGCGTCTGCGGCTCGCGCGCCGCGGCTATGCGGCCCATACCTTTACTTACCCTTCGATGGCGCACAGCCTGGACGAACATGCGCGGCGGCTCGCCGCGCGCATCGGCGAACTACGCGAACCGGTGATCCATCTGGTCGGCTACAGCCTGGGCGGCCTGGTGGTGCTGCGCTGCCTGCGCAACCATGGAGAGCAGCGCATCGGCCGCGTCGTGCTGATGGGCTCGCCGGTGCGCGCCTGCATGGCCGGGCGGCGCATGGAGCAGCTCGCCGCAGGCAAACGGCTGCTGGGCGCTAGCCGGGAAATCTGGCGCAGCCTGCCTGAAGTGTTCCGGCCCAGGTGCGAACTGGGTGTCATCGCCGGCAGCCGCCCCTGGGGCCTGGGTCGCATGCTGATGCGCCTGCCGGGCACCAACGACGGCGTGGTGCGGCTGGAGGAGACCGAGGCTGCGGGCATGTGCGACCGCGTCGTGCTGCCGCTCAGCCACAGCGGCATGCTTGTTTCGGCGCAGGCGGCGCGCCAGGTTGCGGCTTTCCTCGAACGCGGCGCCTTCGAGCGCGACGGCCGCGGCTCCTCCGGACTATGGGAGCATTGATGCGTCTGCTGCTGCTGCTCGCCGCGCTCGCGCCCCTGCTCGGTGCTTGCGCCACATCGAGCTACTATGCGCAGGCGGTGCGCGGGCAACTGGATCTGCTGCGCCGCGCAACGCCCATAGAAGAGGAGCTCGCGCGCGATACGGTACCGGCTGCGCTCAAAGCCAAGCTGCGTTCGGTACTGGCGATCCGCCAGTTCGCCAGCCGCGAGCTCGCGCTGCCCGATAACGGCAGCTACAGGAGCTACGCCGAGCTGGGACGGCGCTACGTCCTGTGGAACGTGTTCGCCGCGGCGGAATTCTCGGTCGTGCCGGTCACTTCCTGCTTTCCCATTGCCGGCTGTGTCAGCTACCGCGGTTACTTCAGCGAAGCCGACGCCGAGGCCGCAGGCGCCGCGCGGCGCGAGCGCGGCAACGACGTTTTTATCGGCGGTGTGCCGGCCTACTCGACCCTGGGCTGGTTCGACGACCCGGTACTCAGTACCTTCATCCACTATCCCGAGGCCGAGCTCGCGCGCCTCATGTTCCACGAGCTCGCGCACCAGTTGCTCTATGTGAAGGACGACACGCGCTTCAACGAATCCTTTGCCGCGACGGTGGAGCAGGCGGGCGTGGCGCGCTGGCTCGCGCAGGACGGAAACGAGAGCAAGCGCGTCGGTTACGAGCGCCTGGGTGCAATTCGACGGGAGTTCGTCGCGCTGTTGCTCAAGTACCGCGGAATGCTCGATCTTTATTACCGGCAGAACCTGCCGCCGGATGAAATGCGCCTGGGCAAGGCGCAGCGCCTGGCCGAAATGGACGAGGAGTACCGCCGGCTGAAGGCCTCCTGGGGCGGCTATACCGGCTACGACCGCTGGTTCGCGGGCAAGCCCAACAACGCTACCCTGGCCTCGGTGGCGCTCTACACCGAGCTGGTGCCCGCGTTCACCGCGCTGCTCGAGCGCGAAGGCGGCGATCTGCCGCGCTTCTACGCCGCGGTGAAAAAGTTGGCCAAACTGCCCAAGGAAGAACGCGACGCGCGCTTGCGCTCCTTACTCAAGAACTGAAGCGGAGTGCGCCGCATCAACGGTGCGATCCGGCGTGTGCGGAGCTTTGCAGTCGACGAAAAACCTTGCGCGCTGCGCGCGCCAACCGTGCTTTCTGAACGGATGAAAAGCGCATCCGTTC
>JAENXP010000708.1 GCA_016649475.1 Burkholderiales bacterium
ATGTAGGCCGTGCCGCGATAGGCCGGTGCGAGGTCCGCCCCTTCACGCGCCAGAATCAGCGCATCCGGCAATTGGTCCTCTGAGCCGTAGTAGTTCGGCACCGGCTTTGCCGACCCGCAGCGAATGAAACGCTGGTAAACTACTGCAGCGTCGTTGGCATCAAGGTCGATAAATCATTGGTGCCATAAGCCCGCGTAGTAGTTGGACCCGGAGTTCCTTGAGTACCCCAGACTGTCGCCATGGGCCGTTATCGGCCCGGGAGCACGCTTTGTAGAGTTCTAATGCAGGAGCCCCACGCCGACGACGTGTCAGGAGGAGGCGATGGAAGTCAAGTATCGACGGTGTTGCGGTCTCGATGTTCACAAGGACACCGTGGTCGCTTGTGCACGCATTGTGTCCGATGGTGAGGTCGTCAGTGAGGTTCGCACGTTTCAGACAACGACAGTTAGCCTGATCGCGTTGTCGGAATGGCTGGCGGAAAACGGCTGCACGCACGTGGCGATGGAAGCAACAGGCGTCTACTGGAAGCCTGTTTGGCACATCTTGGCCGGTGGCGACTTCCAGTTGGTCCTAGCAAATGCGTCACACGTGAAGAACGTGCCCGGCCGCAAGACCGACGTCAACGACGCCACTTGGTTGGCGGACCTGTTGGCGCACGGCCTGATCCGGGCGAGCTTCGTGCCGGACACCCAGACGCAGGAGCTGCGCAACTTGTTGCGCACGAGGAAGCAACTGGTTCGCGAAAAGGCAAGCCACATCCTGCGGGTTCAGAAGACACTTGAGGATGCCAACATCAAATTGGACTCGGTGATTACAGACGTGATGGGCATGAGCGGTCGCGCAATGATCGAAGCATTGATAGGCGGCGAAAGTGACCCTGCAAAGTTGGCCCGCCTTGCCAATTACCGGTTGAAGACCTCGCAGGAGAAGCTGCGCGAGGCTCTCCGCGGTCGCGTTACCAACCACCATCGGTTCCTGCTGCACCTTCATCTCAATCAGATCGATGGTCTCGATGCATCCATCGCCTCAATCGACCTGCAAGTGGAGGCGGGCATTGCGCCGTTTCGGGCCGCAGTCGAACTTGTGACTTCAGTACCCGGCGTTGGTGTTCTCGGTGCGCAAGTTATCGTTTCCGAGATCGGCACCGACATGAGCCGGTTCCCTTCCGACGGCCATCTCATCTCCTGGGCCGGTATTTGTCCGCGCAACGACGAGAGCGCCGGCAAGCGCCGATCAAATCGCCTGCGAAAGGGGGCGCCTTGGCTCAAGACAACCCTGGTGCAGTGCGCGTGGGCGGCAGTGCGGAAGAAGGACAGCTACCTCCAGGCCCAATTCCACCGTATCAAGTCCCGGCGCGGCCCAAAGAAGGCGATCATGGCAGTGGCCGCCTCTATCCTCACCGCAATCTATCACATGCTCAAGGATGGAACCCTGTATCAGGACCTCGGAGCCAATCACTTCCAGAGCCGATCCAAAGGCCAGCAAACCAAACGCCTGGTCAAACGATTGGCTGACCTTGGATATGACGTGGCGCTCACACCCGTGACCAACTAATGCAGTGCCCGGGGAGGCTCTGTTTCTTTGTAGTGATGAAAGCTCTGTAATGGAGCTGGAGCGAAGGGGGCGGGTCATCGTCGTTGAGTTTGGGCCAACCGGCCATGCCGGGAGGAGCCCTCCTGCTCAGCGGAAGGCGGCAGCCTTCGTGCGATGGCATGAGCCGGATGATGCGAGAGTATCATGTCCGGATCTGTGAGGGGCTCGGGGTGAAATTCCCTGGGCCTACTCGGCAGAAGCAGTCATCAGGCCCCGCTCGGAAAGGGCCGCTTCGACTCCCCCGCCTCCTGCTCCGTCAGAAACGCGATGATCTGCTCTTCGCAAAAAAAAATACACCCGCCGTCTGGGACGGCGGACGCAGGTATCAGGCATTCTTACTTGATCGCAAGGATTTCATAGTTGCTGACATTTGCGACGACACCTTTTCCCCAGCCGCCTTTGACAAGAACAGCAGACTGCTTGTTCAGCAAACCGGCG
>JAENXP010000693.1 GCA_016649475.1 Burkholderiales bacterium
CCTTAATGGGATGCTATCCGGCTCTGCGCCAGATTGAAGCAAACCAGCTTGCGCTGCAGATGCAAGGTGCCGATGCTGACAACGTAGAGGCTGACCTCAGGGAAATCACAGAGCTGGCCGCGCGATCTGAGGTTGCAGCGCCGTCAGCTGTTGAAGCTCTGGAAACCGGACGCGAAGATGTTGATGAACTAGCTGAAAAAATTGAATTGGCTGCGAGCGATTCTATTCGAGCTGGCTACTTCGTCAAAAAAGGTGAGCTTATTGCCAAACGCTTGCTCAATACCCGGAATTTTGTCGGGGAAACATTGAGACGTGCGGGGTCAAAAGTGGCAGAGGTCACGCGCGAAAGCTTGGCTGAGACTGAGAAGGCAATCCCGAGGGGCGTCGGAAAAGGAGTTGAAGAGGTAGTATCGGGGGGAATCAAGGCGGGCGCCGCGCTGTTGGTCGCATCCATGATCGATCCGCTCACAGGCCTTGCAGTATTTGTCGGCAGCCTCAGCCCGTTCGCCAAGCGCGCGAAAGATATTGCTGAGCGGGTAGACGAATTGGCTGGCGATTCGGAAAAAAGTGATGAAACGCTTGATGTTTGACTGCTGGTATTCGGTCAGGCTTTTCCGTTGGCACGATCTCAGCCCTACTCCCCAATCTCCCAGACCACCGAGACCTGCGCCCGATAAGTGATCTCGCCGGCTTCTATCGGCACGGCGAAGGCCGCCTCGGCGCGGGCCATCGCCATGGGTTGCGGCGGGCGGAAGCCGCCGGCTTCGGTGATGGTTTGGATCGGGCCGAGGCTGACGCCGGCGGCTTGCGCGTAAAGTTCGGCTTTTTCCAGGGCGTCGGCCATCGCCGCCTTGCGCGCCGCGTTCTGCAGCGGTTTGGGCTCGGCCACGGTGAAGGTCAGTCCGGATATGGCGTTGGAGCCGAGCGAGACGGCCTGATCGAGGATTTCGCCGGCGCCGCCGAGATCGCGGATGCGGACTGTGAGCGTGTTGCGCACGCTATAGCCGACGATTTGCGGCGCCGGCTGCTCGCCGCTCAGGGTCGGGCGGGGGTGGGAATATTTCGGATTGACGTTGAAGCCGGCGGTCTGCAGGTCGCGGGGTTCCACACCGGCGGTCTTCATGGCTTCGACCAGCGCCGTCATGGCGCGGGTGTTGGCGGTGAGCGCCTGGCGCGCCGTCCTGTCCTCGCTGACGACGCCGAGCGAGAGAACCGCCATGTCCGGCGTCGCGGTGACCTCGCCTTCACCGGTCAGGGAGAGCAGGCGCGGCACAGGCTCGTTTTGCGCCGTGGCGGTGCCGACAGAGGCGAGACCGGCCAGACCAAGGGCGCAAAACATGACCAGCATAGGGGCCAGCATCGGGCGAAATGAGCGTTTCGATGAGTGTTGCGGTGAGCGTTTCATGGGGCGGGAGTCCTCCGGGCGGTTGTCGTTCAATTTGGTAATGTATCAGGCCGGCAAATGCGGCGGCAATCAGGCGCCGTTATCGGGTTCATGACACGGGCTGCAAAGATGCCCGCCCGCGCCCGGCTTGTCATCATCGATCTTGCAGACAGTGCTCCGTGGCAGCGATCGTATGGCGACGATCTTGCCGCAGCGATCTTGTTGCACCGGCGCTTATGGCGTAACGCAGGGCCGGTCGGGTCCGTAGCTCAATTGGTTAGAGCCGACGGCTCATAACCGTCTGGTTGCAGGTTCGAGTCCTGCCGGACCCACCAATAAAAACAAGGGCTTAGCGAGTAAATCGCTAGGCCCTTTCCTTTTAACAACCATCTAGGGCAACATATGGGGCAACATCTTACAGATTTGAAAAAGACACAAAAAAACACCCAAGGCGGTCAGCCCAAGGCGCAAAACAGGCTTGCCATGAGGGGGATATTGGCCGGATTTAGTCTAATGCGCGTCAGCGGGCGTCTATGGCGGGTTCAGGCCGCGCCCATCACTGCTGATGCTTCGCCATCGATTCGCGGGCCATGCGCTGCGCCTCGGCGATCTGGTCGGGTGTCATTGGAGAGCCCCCACCGAGTGGTCCGGTTAGATTGTTAGTGCATGA